>JAIBBJ010000083.1 GCA_019694735.1 Gemmatimonadaceae bacterium
GACACGGGTGACCTGATCGGCCGCTTCCCCAAGTCGGGCGCGGCGGACGTCGCGAAGGCCGTCGAGAGCGCCAAGCGCGGATTCGAGCGCTGGAAGCGCACCCCGTCCCCGGCGCGCGGGGACGTCCTGCGCCGCGTCGGCGAGATCCTCTCGGCCCGCAAGGAGGAGCTCGCGGACCTGATGACCCGCGAGATGGGCAAGCCGCTCGCGGAGACCCGGGGCGACGTGCAGGAGGGCATCGACACCGCGTTCTACGCGGCGACCGAGGGACGTCGCCTCTTCGGGCACACGGTCCCGAGCGAGCTCCGCAGCAAGTGGGCGATGAGCTACCGCCGCCCCATCGGCATCGCGGGCATCATCACGCCGTTCAACTTCCCGCTCGCCATCCCGACGTGGAAGATGTTCCCGGCGCTGGTCTGCGGGAACGCCTGCATCTTCAAGCCGGCCGAGGACGTGCCGCACACCGGCCACGTGCTGGTGGAGATCCTGCTCGAGGCCGGGTTGCCGCCCGAGGTGATCCAGCTCGTGCACGGGGACGGCGAGGTCGGCAAGGCGATCGTGGACCATCCGGACATCCCGCTCGTGTCGTTCACGGGCTCGACCGAGACCGGCAGCAAGGTGGGTGAGACCTGCGGGCGCCTCCACAAGCGCCTCTCGCTCGAGATGGGCGGCAAGAACGCCCAGATCGTGCTCGACGATGCCAAACTGGATCTCGCGCTCGACGGCGTGCTCTGGGGGGCGTTCGGCACCACGGGCCAGCGCTGCACCGCGACGAGCCGGCTGATCCTGCAGGACGGGATCCACGACCAGTTCGTCGCGAAGCTCAAGGAGCGCGCGGCGCAGCTCAAGCTCGGCGACGGCCGGAAGGCCGGCACCGACGTGGGGCCGGTCATCCACGCCGAGTCGATCGCCAAGGTCGAGCGCTACGTCGAGATCGGCATCTCCGAGGGCGCGGAGCTCGTGCTCGGCGGCAAGCGCGCCCACGGCACGGGACTCGAGAAGGGCTTCTTCTTCCAGCCGACGATCTTCACGAACGTGAAGGCGGGCTCGCGGCTCGAGCAGGAGGAGATCTTCGGCCCGGTGCTGAGCGTGATCCGCGTGAAGGATGCCGACGAGGCGTTCCGGGTCAACAACGGCGTGAAGTACGGCCTCTCGAGCTCCGTCTACACCCAGGACGTCAACCTCGCGTTCCGTGCCCTGCAGGAGCTCGACAATGGCATCACGTACGTGAATGCGCCCACGATCGGCGCCGAGGCGCACCTGCCGTTCGGCGGCGTCAAGCAGACCGGGAACGGCCACCGCGAAGGGGGCTGGGAGGTCTACGAGTTCTACTCGGAGACGAAGGTCGGCTACGTGGACTACAGCGGCAGTCTGCAGCGGGCGCAGATCGACAACTACTGACGGCACGCGCGGCCGACCGGCGACGCGGCGGCCGGAGCGGGCCAGGGGCGAGACGCCCCTGGCCCGTTCGCGTGTCCGGCACCCCCTCCCTGACGCCGGGGGCCGGGTGTATATCGATGGTGTGGACCCCGAAGCCCCGATCCGCCCGCCCGCCGCCCCTCCCGCCGTCCCGCCCGCCGGCACACCGTCGGCGACGCGCGCCGCCCGGCCGTCGTGGCCCCGCCGCGCCGCGCGCACGGCGTGGGAATGGCTGAAGGCGCTGCAGGTCGCGGTCCTGGTCGTGCTGCTCGCGCGCGCCTTCCTGTTCGAGATGTTCAAGATCCCGAGCGGCTCGATGGAGGGGACGCTGCTGGTCGGCGACTTCCTCATCGTGAACAAGCTGCTGTACGGCGCCGAGGTCCCCTTGCTCGACGAGCGGTTGCCGGCGTTCAGGGATCCCGCCGTCGGGGACGTCGTGGTGTTCCAGTGGCCCGATGACCCGACGAAGAACTTCGTGAAGCGCCTGGTCGGACGTCCCGGCGACACCTTGGAGATGCGTGACGGGATCCTCCGGCGGAACGGGGCGGCGCAGGAGGAGCGCTACGCGACCCACCGCGACGGCCAGTTCGACCCGGCGACGGATGAGTTCCGGTGGCAGCGCGACTATCTCGCCCCCGGCGTCGACCCGCGGCGATATCATCCGTCCCGCAACAATTGGGGTCCGCTCATCGTGCCGGCCGCCCATTACTTCATGCTCGGCGACAATCGCGACAACTCGCTCGACAGCCGCTACTGGGGGTTCGTCCCCGACTCCCTCGTCCGTGGCAGTCCGGTGATGGTCTACTACAGCTATGCCCCCGACAGCGCGGAGGCCTTCGACTGGCTCACGCGGGTGCGGTGGCAGCGGCTCGGCGAACTGATCCGTTGAGCGTGGCCGGCCGGGGGCGCTTCCGCCCCCGGGGACCGCGCTGCACATTCCGCAACACGGTCCACCCCCACCGGACCCCCGGAGCATGCGCGTGAGACGGCCGAACGGGACGCCACACCGGCGTCACCTGCACGACGAAGGCTCGCTCGACCAGTACCTGCGCGACATCAGCGTCTATCCGCTGATCTCGCGCGAGGAGGAGGTCCGGCTCGCGCAGCGCATCCGCGAGGGCGATCAGGAGGCGCTCGACACGCTCGTGCGGTCGAACCTGCGCTTCGTCGTCTCCGTGGCGAAGAAGTACCAGAATCAGGGCGTCTCGCTCTCGGACCTGATCAACGAGGGCAACCTCGGGCTCATCCGTGCCGCCCACAAGTTCGACGAGACCAAGGGGATCAAGTTCATCTCCTACGCGGTCTGGTGGATCCGACAGGCGATCCTCCAGGCGCTCGCCGAGCAGAGCCGCATCGTCCGCGTGCCGCTCAACCGGGCGGGCGCGCTGCACCGCATCGGGAAGCGGGCGAACGCCCTCCTGCAGGAGCTCGGCCGCGAGGCGACGCACGCCGAGATCGCCGACGGCACGGACCTCACGGAGGAGGACGTCGCCAAGACCATGGCGATCTCCCAGACCCACCTCTCGCTCGACGCACCGATGTCGCCGGGCGAGGACAACCGGCTCCTCGACTACCTCCCGGACACGCAGAGCGCGACGCCGGACCAGGAGACCGAGGAGAAGGCGCTGACCGACTCGGTGCACGAGGCGCTGGCGGGGCTCAAGGAGCGGGAGGCGAAGATCCTGCGCCTGTACTTCGGGCTCGACGGGTCCGAGCCGATGACGCTCGAGCAGATCGGTGCGGTGCTGAACATCACCCGCGAGCGCGTGCGGCAGATCAAGGAGAAGGCGCTCTCGCGCCTGCGGCACGTCTCGCGCGCGCGCGCGCTCGAGTCCTATCTCGGCTGACGGCCGGGATCACGGGCGACCGCGGCGGCCGTCGCGGGCGCCGGTGACGAGGCGGTGCGGCCCGGCGAGCCGCGCCCCCGCGCGCGCCACCGGGCGGCCCGGGGCGGACTTCCGGCCCTGCGCCGGGTATCTTTGGAGGGACCCCTCCAGCCGCGACTCCGCATGGCCAAGGACGCCAGCTTCGACATCACGACCTCCGTCGACCTCCAGGAGGTCGACAACGCCGTCAACCAGGCGTCGAAGGAGATCGCCCAGCGCTACGACTTCAAGGACGCGGCACTCGCGACCGTGGAGTTCAAGCGCGCCGAGGGGATCGTGAAGCTGTCGAGCGACACCGACATGCGGCTGCGGGCGATGTGGGACATCCTGCAGTCCAAGCTCATCAAGCGCGGCGTGCCGGTGAAGAACCTCGACGCCGGCGAGCCCGTGCCGGGCGGCGGCGACACCTGGCACCGGGACATCACCCTCAAGCAGTCGCTCGACGGCGAGACCTGCAAGAAGGTCGTGGCGGCCATCAAGGCGCAGAAGTTCAAGAAGGTGCAGGCCTCGATCCAGGGCGACACGGTGCGCGTCGCGTCGCCGAGCAAGGACGAGCTGCAGGCGGTGATGCAGTTCATCCGCGGCGAGGACTTCGGCGTCCAGCTCAGCTTCGGCAACTACCGCTGATGCGGGTGAAGCTCGTCACCCTCGGCTGCGACAAGAACACCGTCGACTCGGAGCGGTACCTCGCCCAGCTGGTGGACCACGGCGCCGTCCAGGTCGAGGACGCCGAGGCGGCGGAGCTCATCATCGTCAACACGTGCGGGTTCATCGACGCCGCCAAGCGCGAGTCGATCGACGCGATCGTGGCGGCGGGCCGGATGAAGGCGGAGGGGAGCGCGACCGCCATCGTCGCCGTCGGGTGCATGGTCGAGCGTCACAAGGACGAGCTCGCCGAGGCGCTTCCCGAGGTGGACCTGTTCCTCGGCGCGTCGGAGACCGAGCAGCTCGTGCCACGGCTGCACGCCCAGGGCCTGATCGGGGACCCGGTGACGCAGCATCCCGGCGTGCGGCTCTACGCCGGCGCCACGCCGTTCGTGCGCTACCTCAAGGTCAGCGAGGGGTGCGACCACGGCTGCGCGTTCTGCGCGATCCCCCTCATGCGCGGGCGGCACCGGTCCTTCGCCCTCCCCGACATCGTGAGGGAGGCCCAGCTCCTCGAGCTGCAGGGCGCGCGCGAGGTGAACCTCGTCGCGCAGGACCTCGCGCATTACGGCCGGGACCTGCGCGGCGGCGACGCCGTCCGCCTCCCCGACCTGCTCGAGGCGCTGCTGCGCGAGACGTCGATCCCGTGGTTCCGGAACATGTACCTGTACTCCGCCGGCATCACGCCGCGGCTGCTCGAGGTCATCGCCGGCGCCCCGCGCATCGCGCGCTACCTCGACATGCCCATCCAGCACGCGTCCGACGCGGTGCTCGAGCGGATGCGGCGCCCGGAACGGCGGCGGACGATCCGCGAGAAGGTGGCCCGCTTCCGCGACGCGGTGCCCGGCGTCGCCATCCGCACCACCTGCATCGTCGGCTTCCCCGGTGAGACCGAGGCGGACGTGCGCGAACTGCTCGACTTCCTGCGCGAGGTCGAGTTCGAGCGCGTCGGCGTCTTCACCTACTCGCCGCAGGAAGGGACGCGCGGGGCGGCGCTGCCGGATGACGTCCCGGAAGTGGAGAAGCGGGAACGCCTCGAACGTGTGCAGGAGCTGCAACGCCATATCACGGCCGAGCGGTATGAAGCGCGCGTGGGCAGCGTGGCGGAGGCCCTCGTCATCGAGCCGGGGATCGCGCGGCTGCCCTGGCAGGCGGACGACATCGACGGCGTCACGCGGATCGCGAGCGATGCGCTGCCCGGGTCGCTCGTCGAGGTCGAGGTCACCGGCGTGGAGGACGACTACGACTTCACGGCGCGCGTGCGCGGCACGCGCCTCGCGCCGCCGACGCCCGATGCCGCGCCGCGCGCCGGCCGCGCGCTGCCGATGATGGGCGGCTCCATGGGGAGCTTCGGCCGGTGACGCCGTCGGCGCGGCGCCGCGTCGTGCTCGCGGCGCTCGCGGCCTCATTGCCCGTCGCCGGCAGCTGCTTCTCGCGGCCGATCCGTGACGAGGGCCAGCACGGGACCCCGTTCCCGGTCCAGGGACCGACGGCCGCCCCGCGTCTGCCCGAGCCGGAGCCGGATCCGGTCGAGCCGATCCCCCGCGATCCGGCCCCCCCGACGCCGGGGATCGGCATCGGCCCGGTGGTGCGCGTCGGCCTCCGCGTCTCGCGCGCGGACACGGCCGCGCTCGCCGCCACCGGCGCCTGGCGCCTGATCGACCAGCGGGGCGGGGTGCTCGTGCGCGCGCGGGCCGGCGAGCGCTGGTTCCTCGAGCGGCGCGGCGGCCAGCTGCGGGCCGTGCGCGAAGGCGGTATCCGCACCGGCTGGCAGGTCGCGCCCCTCATGCAGTATCCGGAGGAGGGGAGCTTCGTCCGCACTGGCGGGCGGTCGTATCGCGGTGCGCTCGCGTGGGTGCCCACCGACACCGGCTACCTCGCGGTCAATCATGTCCCGCTCGAGGACTATCTGCGCGGCGTGGTGCCGCTGGAGATCGGCGAGCGCTCGCCCGGGGAGCGCGCCGCCGTCGAGGCGCAGGCCATCGCGGCGCGGTCGTACACGGTGATGCGCCTGATCGCGGCGCGTGGGGGCAGCAGCCGAAGCCCGCACTTCGAGGTGGTCGCGTCGGTCGCGGACCAGGTCTACGGTGGCCAGGAGGCCGAGCGCCCGCTCGCGGACGCGGCCGTGACCGCCACCGCCGGACTCGTGCTGCGCATCGGCACGCGGGTCGTCAACGCCCCGTTCTACTCCACGTGCGGCGGCCAGACGGCCGCCGCCGAGGAGGTCTGGCGCACCGGCGGCGAGCCGCACCTGCGACGCGTCAGCGATCGCATCCCCGGCACCGACCGCCATTACTGTGACATCGCGCCACGGTTCGCGTGGACGCGGAGCTGGACGGGGAGTGAACTCGATGCGGTCGTGCGGCGCTACCTCGCGTCCGTGGCAGCCGTGGGTTCCGGCGGGCCGGGACGCGTGACGGATCTCGTCGTGGAGGAACGGACGCCGAGCGGACGCGTGGGGACGCTGATCGTGCGCACCGACCGCGGGAGCTACACGGTGCGCGGCAACGACGCACGGTCGGTGCTCCGCTCCCCGGGTGGCGAGCCGCTGAACAGCTCCTATTTTTCGGTCACGACCGAGCGCGACGACGGGCGCCTGGTCCGGGCGGTGATCCGCGGGAACGGGTACGGGCATGGGGTGGGGATGTGCCAGTGGGGCGCGATCGGCCGTGCCCGCGCCGGCCAGGACGTCCGCACCATCCTCCGGACCTACTACCCCGGCACCACCGTCGGCCCGGTCCCTCCCGGGTCCCTCACCCCGTAGCGTCGGAACGCGACCGTGCCGTCCTCCAGCTCCACTCCGCTCCGCATCGGTGTCCTCGGGCTCGGCGCCATCGCGCAGACCGCCCATCTTCCCGTGCTCAGCAAGCTCCGCGGCGTCCAGCTCGCGGCGCTCTGCGACAACGACTTCGCGAAGGCGCGCTCACTCGCGCAGCGGTTCGGCGTGCGGGACACCTACACCGATGTCGAGGAGCTGCTCGAGCAGCCGGACCTCGACGCGATCGTCGTCGCCACGCCGAACCACCTGCACGAGATCCATGTGCTCTCGGCGCTGAAGGCGAGGAAGCACGTCCTGTGCGAGCGGCCGCTCGGGCTCACCGCGCGCGCCGTCGAACGGGTGCTCGCCGCCGCGGACAAGGCGAAGCGGGTGCTGATGGTCGCGAACAACCACCGCTACCGCTACGATGCGCAGGCGCTCGACGCCTTCCTGCGCGGCGGCGAGATCGGGAAGGTGCGCGCCGTGCGCGCCGGATCGTACCGGCGGCGTGCGCAGCAGGCCCCCTGGCGGCTGCGGCGCGCCGAGGCGGGTGGCGGTGCGTTCCTCGAGCTCGGCCTGCCACTGCTCGACCTCGCGGGCTGGCTCCTCGACTTCCCGCGCATCGTGCGCGTGAGCGCCCAGATGGAGCGCCCGCGCGGCGCCAACGCGGTCGAGGAGTCCGCGGTCGTCTTCATCGAGTGCCAGGGCGGCTTCACGGTCACCATCGACGTCCATAACTCCTATGTCGGCGAGGACCAGCGTTGGTGGTTCGAGGTGATCGGCGCCGAGGGGTCGGGCCGGCTCAACCCGCTGCGGCTCATCAAGGAGATCCACGGCACGCCGGTGGATGCCTCGCCCACGGGCGCGCAGACGCGCGACACCGTCTTCATCCAGAGCTATCGCTCGGAGCTCGCGCACTTCGTCGCCGCGATCCGCGAGGAGCAGGCGTACGAGCCGCCGCGCGACCAGGTGCGCGTGTACAAGCTGCTGGAGATGATCTACAAGGCCGCCGACGACGCCAAAGAGCTCCGCCCGTGAGCGGACGGCGCGTGATGGCGGCGCTGGCCCTCGTGGTCGCCGCGGCGGCTCCGGCGGTGCGTGCGCAGGGCGCCGCGATCCCGCGCGACCCGTTCCCGTTCGGCGGCGCCTCGCTCCGCGTCTCCGTCCTGACGATCGGTCCCGGCGACGCCGTCTTCGAGCGCTTCGGGCACAACGCGCTGCGCATCGAGGACGCGCTGACCGGCGTCGACCTCGCGTACAACTGGGGGATGTTCTCCTTCGAGGATCCGCAGTTCCTGCGGCGCTTCCTCTCCGGCGACACGCGGTATTGGGTGGAGGCCTTCCCGTCCACGTGGCTCATCGAGATGTACATCGCGCAGGACCGCGCGGTCACCGAGCAGGTCCTGGCGCTCACGGCGGCGCAGCGGAGCGCGATCGCGCAGTTGGTGGTCGAGAATGCGCGCCCGGAGCACCGCTTCTACCGGTACGACTACTTCCGTGACAACTGCTCGACCCGGGTCCGCGACGCCCTCGACCGCGCGCTCGGCGGCGCGCTCGAGCGCCGCTATGGGACCACGACCACCCCGTGGAGCTACCGCTCGGAGTCGGTGCGCCTCACCGCCCCCGACGCGCTCGCGCAGGCGGGCATCGACGTCGCCCTCGGTCCCCGCGCCGACGTCCCGATGACGGCGTGGCAGGCGATGTTCATCCCGATGCGGCTACGCGACTATCTCCGCGAGGTGACCGTGCCGGGGCCGGACGGCGCCCCCATCCCGCTCGTCGCGCAGGAGGAGGAGGTGTTCCGACCGGCCCGCGCCCCGGAACCCGCCGAGGCGCGCGGGCTCTCGCTCGGCGCGTGGGGCCCGCTCCTCGGCGTGTGGATGCTCCTGCTCGCGCCGGTGGGCGCGGCCGCGCGCCGGCGCACGCGCATCCCCGCGGCCGTCATGGCGGCCGCGTGGTACGGGCTGACCGGCGTCGTCGGCCTCCTCGTCCTCGGCATGTGGATCGGCTCCGCGCACGTGTTCTGGTACCGCAACCTGAACCTGTTGCTCGCGTCTCCGCTCGCGCTCGCCGCGTCGGTCCCGGCGGCGCGCGCCATCCTCCGCGGGCAGGCGACGCCGCTCGCGCGGCGCCTCGTCGGCGCGCTCGTGGCGATGGCCCTCCTCGGGGCGCTCGCCGCCGTCGTCGGGCCGCAGCACATGAGCGGGACGGTGCTGCTGCTCCTGCCCGCACACCTCGGCCTCGCGCTGGCCTTCTGGCGGCACACCCGACCGCTGCCGGCGGCGCCCCTGTCGGACGCCGCGTCCGCGGCGGCAGCCTGACGTGGGCGCGGGGACGTCGCCGCGCGCCGTGACCGGCGACCTCGCGGCCGGCGTGGACGTCGGCGGCACCTTCACGGACTGCGCGGCCGTCGCGCCCGACGGGACCGTGCGCGCGACGAAGGTCCTCACCACCCCCGAGGACCAGGGGCTCGGGGTCGTGGCGGCGCTCGAGGCGCTCGGCGCGCCCGCCGGTGCCGTCACGCGGCTCGTGCACGGCACGACCGTGGTGACGAACCTGCTGCTGGAGCGCACCGGCGCCCGCGTCGTGCTGTGCGCCACCGCCGGCGCCACCGACCTGCTCGACCTGCGGCGTCAGGAGCGTGCGGCGCTCTACGACCTCGCCCGGCACCATCCGGCGCCACTCGTCCCCGGCGATCGCATCATCGCGGTGGACGAGCGCCGTACCGTCACCGGGATCGCCCGGCAGCTCGATGCCGAGGGCTGTGCGCGCGTCGTGCGCGACGCGCTCGCGCTCGCGCCGGACGTCGTCGTGATCGCGCTGCTGCATGCCTACGATGCGCCGTCGCACGAGACGATGCTCGCGGAGGCCTTCCGGGAAGCCGCCCCAGGGCTCGCGGTCGTCACCGCGGCCGCGGTGCTCCCGGAGATCCGGGAGTACGAGCGCACCGCGACCGCGGTCGCCGAGGGGTACGCCCGACCCGGGGTGCAGCGCTATCTCGAGCGCCTCGGCGACCGCCTCCGCACGGCGCGGTTCCCCGCGCCGGCCGTGATGACCTCGGGCGGCGGGATGCGCCCGGCCGGCGACGCCGCGCAGCATGCCGCGTCGCTCGCGCTGTCGGGTCCGGCCGGCGGCATCGTCGGGGCGGCCGCCGTGCTCCGCGACGCCGGCATCGCCGACGCGCTCACGATCGACATCGGCGGGACGAGCGCCGATGCAGGGCTCATCCTCGAGGGCGAGCCGCTCGTCGAGCCGGGTGGGGCCGTCGCCGGGGTGCCGATCGCCTTGCCGCGCGTGCTCGTCGAGACCGTCTCCGCCGGGGGCGGCTCGATCGCGTGGGTCGACGACGGTGGCGCGCTCCGCGTCGGACCGCGCAGCGCGGGGGCCAGACCGGGGCCGGTCGCGTTCGGACGCGGCGGGTCGGAGCCCACGGTCACCGACGCCCAGGTCGTCCTCGGGCGCATCGGCAGCGGCGGGTGGAGCGGCGGGGTCGCGCTCGATGCCGCGGCGGCCGCCGCCGCGATCGGCCGGCTCGCGGCGCGCCTCGGCGCGGATGCCCTGCGCACCGCGGACGCGGTCGTGCGCGCCGCCGACGCGGAGATGGCACGGGCCCTCCGACGCGTGAGCGTGGACCGCGGCGTGGACCCCCGGCGGTGCGCGCTGGTCGCGTTCGGAGGCGGGGGCCCGCTGCATGCCTGCGCGCTGGCCGACGCGCTGGCGATGCAGACGGTCCTGGTACCGCCGTTCGCCGGGGTCCTCAGCGCGGTCGGGCTCGCGCTCGCGCCGGAGCGGCGCGAGGTCGCCGCGAGCCTCCTCGCGCCGGCGGACGCGCTCACGGCGGCCGCCTTCTCGGAGGCGTGTGAGGCCCTCGCCTCGCGTGTCGCCGGTCGCGATCGCGCCTGGCTCGTGCGTGTCCGCTACGCGGGGCAGGGGCACGAACTGGAGGTGAAGGCCGCGCCCGGTGACGACGGTCGGGCGATCGCTGCCCGGTTCACGGCGGCACACCGAGCGCAGTACGGCTTCGCGCTCTCGCGTCCAGTGGAGTGCGTGGCGCTGCGACACGTCGCGAGCGAGCCGGGGGCCGGCGCGACGTTCAGGCGCGACGCCCAGGCGCGGCCGGTGGATGCCGCCGGCGGCGTCGACCACGGCGGACCGGCCGAGGGTGTCATCCTCGTCGGTCCGCGCGCGGTGACGCTCCCTGATGCGACGCTGTGGATCGCCGGCGGCTGGCGCGCGACCGCGCTCCCCATCGGTGGCTGGCGGCTCGACCGGGAGACCGCGTGACCCCGGCCGCGCACGCGCCGCTCGACCCGCTCGAGCTCTCGGTGTGGTCCTCCGCGGTCTCGATGATCGCCGAGGAGATGGGCGCCGTGCTCGTGCGTGGTGCGCTCTCGCCGAACATCCGCGAGCGGCGCGACGCCTCCTGCGCGTTGTTCGACGTCGACGGGCGGATGGTCGCGCAGGCCGCGCACATCCCCGTGCACCTCGGCGCGTTGCCGGAAGCGGTGCGTGCCGTGCGGGAGGCGGGCCCGGCTCCGGGCGACGTCTTCCTCCTCAACTCGCCGTGGCAGGGCGGCTCGCACCTCCCGGACCTGACGATGGTCGAGGCGATCGACGATGGTCAGGGCCGCCTTGCGGGCTTCGCGGTGGTCCGTGCGCACCACGCGGACGTCGGTGGGATGAGCCCGGGGTCCATGCCGCAGGGCGCGACCGAACTCGTGCAGGAGGGATTGATCCTGCCGCCGGTGCGCCTCGAGCGCGCCGGGGTGCCGCAGGAGGAACTCGTCGCGCTCATCCTCGCGAACGTCCGCACGCCGGAGGAGCGGCGCGGTGACCTCGCCGCCCAGCGCGCGGCGTGCGAGGTGGGGGCACGCGGCTGGCGGGCGCTCCTCACCCGCCACGGCCACGACCGGCTGGCGGCGGTCGCTTCCGGCCTGCTCGATTACGCCGAACGGCGGGCCACGGCGCGCCTCGCGGCCCTCGAAGGTGCGATCGGCGAGGCCGAGGATGCGCTCGAGGGCGATGGTGTCTCGGACGCCGAGGTGCGGCTGCGCGTGCGCCTGTCGGTCTCGGGCGGCGCACTCCACCTGGACTTCACCGGGACCGCGCCGATGGTCCGTGGCAACGTGAACTGCCCCATGCAGGTCACGCGCGCGGCCGCGCTCTTCGTGCTGCGGGCGCTCCTCCCCGACGACGTGCCGACGAACGAGGGGATCGCGCGTCCCATCCGCATCACCACGCCCGACGACTGTTGCCTCGCGGCACGCGCGCCGGTGGCGGTCGCGGCCGGGAACGTGGAGATGAGCCAGCGGATCACGGACCTCCTCTTCGCGGCGTTCGCGGCCGCGGGCGTCGACGTGCCCGCGCAGGGGCAGGGCACGATGAACAACGTCACCTTCGGCGGCGCCGGCTGGACGTTCTACGAGACGCTCGGCGGAGGGCAGGGCGCCAGCGCCCACGGCCCGGGGCCGGACGCGGTGCACGTGGGGATGAGCAATACGCGCAACACGCCCATCGAGTCGCTCGAGCGCGCCTACCCGATCGTCATCGAACGCTACGCCGTGCGGCGCGGCTCGGGCGGGGCCGGCACGCACCGCGGCGGCGATGGCGTGATCCGCGCCTATCGCGTGCTCGCGCCGTGCACGGTCACGCTCCTCACGGAGCGTCGGGCCCGGGCCCCGCGCGGTGCACAGGGCGGCGCCGACGGCGCGCCGGGCGAGAACCTGCTCAACGGCGTGCGGTTGCCGGCGAAGTGCCGCCGCGAGCTGGTGCCGGGCGACGTGATCGAGCTCCGCACGCCGGGTGGCGGCGGCTGGGGCCCGCCGCCGGCCTGAGCCCGGCGGGCCCCAGCCGCCGCCACCCGCCGCGTCAGTCGTCGATCGGTCCCGAACTCCGCTTCGCCGGTCCTGCGACCGGCGTCTGCTGCGGGGTCGTGAGCAGCGCCCGCGCCGCCGCCGAGCTGCGCAGGCTCGCGGTCGTCCGGCGCCGCGTCCCCTCCGACGGGGCCACCTTCGCGAAGACCTGCGCCTGGACGAACGTCTGCAGCAGGTGACGGTCGATGTGCCCGCCCTTCGCCTCGAGGTGCAGGATGTCGAGCGCGCGCTCCGCGGTCACGGCGCGCTTGTAGGGGCGGTCGGTCGCGGTGAGCGCATCGTAGATGTCGGCGATCGTCATCATGCGGGTCTGCACCGGGATCTCCGACTCGCCGACGCCCCGCGGGTAGCCGGTGCCGTCGAGCTTCTCGTGATGGCCGTAGGCGATGCGCGGGATCCCCGCGAGCTCGCGCGTCCACGGGATCTGCTCGAGGAAGCGGAAGGTGTGCGTGACGTGCGACTCGATCTCGCGGCGCTCGCGCTGGTCGAGGTTCCCCTTGTTGATCATCAGGAACCGCAGTTCGTCCTCGTTGAGGAGGGGGCGCTCGACGCCGTCGAAGTCGGTGTACGTCTGCCGCCCGATCTCCTCGAGCTCCTCGAAGCTCCCCTCGGGGAGGATCGTCGGTTCGTTGGCCCGGACGACGGCGTCGAGCCACCGCGCGAGCTGCTCGCGCCGCTCGCGCCGGATCAGGTCGAGGTGCGCCACCACCGCCGCGTAGTCGCCCGCGCCGTGTTCCAGCAGGTGCTCGGCGCGCTCGCGCTCGTACTCGAGGTCGGCCTGCTGCAGCAGCGAGTGGAACCGGTGCCGCAGGATGGTCAGGTCGTGGCCGTAGAGCTTCTTCTGCTTCACGAGGACCTGCTCGCGCACCCCGACCTTCCCGAAGTCGTGCAGGAGCCCGGCGTAGCGGATCTCGCGGATCTGCTCGCGCGAGAATCGCACCCCGGCGTACGGGCCGTCGCCGCCGTGGTCCACCGCTTCGGCCAGCCCCGTCGTGAGCGTGGCGACACGGAAGGAGTGGCCGGACGTGGTCGGGTCACGGGACTCGATCGCGGTCACGGCGGCCGTCACGAAGCCTTCGAAGAGGCGCTCGATGTCCTCGTAGAGCCGGCTGTTCTCGATCGCGACCGCGGCCTGCGCGGCGAGCGCGGCCACGAGGTCCGCCGAGCGCTGGTCGAACGGCAGGACCTGCGCGTCCACCACGGCGGGCGCGGTGAGCTGGACCGCCGCCTCGCGCTTGCGGTTGATGAGCTGGAGCACGCCGATCACCTCGTCGCGGTGCGTGCGCATCGGCAGCACGAGCATCGACTTGGTGCGATAGCCGAACTTCTCGTCGAACGACCGGTTGAGCCGGTAGGGGACGTGTTCGGGCAGCAGGTACACGTCCCCGATCATCAGCGGGTCGCCGGTCGACGCGACGTAGCCCGCGAGGCTCGAGTGGTCGATCGGGATCGTGAACTCGCTGAACGGCAGGTCGGGCAGGGTGCGATTGAGCGAGAGCTTGAAGCGGAGCGTGCTCGGGTTCCGCTGGGCATCGCGCTCCATCAGGTAGAGCGAGCCCGCGTCGGAGGACGACAGGCGAAGCGCCTGCGCGAGGATCATCTCGAGGAGGGTGTCGAGGTTCCGCTCCTCGGAGAGCGCCGCGCCCACCCGCGACAGCTCGGCGAGGTCGAACGCCGACTGCTGTTCCAGCCGTGCGGCGCGATAGGCCTCGATGAGCGCCCGCGCATGCCGCATCGCGCCCTGGAGGGCCGCTGTCCCCTGTCCCCGGCCCGCGCCGGCGGGCAGCCAGCTGGTGAGGGCGACGGCTTGCAGCAGGTCGCCGGGACCGTCCTCGTCCGCTTCGCCGAGCCCCACGAAGGCCGCGCGCGCCGCCAGGGCACCGAGCGCCCCCGGGCCGCCCGACCGTTCGGCGAGCGCGGCGTCGAGGAGCACGACCGTCGGGCGCTCAGGGTCCAGCGTCGCCGCGTCGGGGAGCTGCTCGACCCGGCGGACGTCGAAATGGCTCCCCGCGCCGAGCGCGGGCAGGGCCGAGATGCTGCGGCCGGCGGGGACGAGGACGAGTGGCTGCACGGGGAGGGGGCCGGAAGCGCGGACCGCCGGAGCCCCCTCGGGGGCCCCGGCGGTCCCTACGTTATCCCGCGGAGTCGGTCAGCCGCCAGTCGGGCGGCAGCGGGCGCCACCCTCGAGGCGCTCGCACGCCGCGACGGCGTCCGAGAAGGTCGGGAAGCGCTGGATCGTCTGGCTGAAGAGCTCGATCGCCTCCTCCTTCTTGCCGTTGTCCTGCGCGCTGATCGCGCGCGAGTACATCATCACGGCCTGGAACGGGATCTTCTTGCGCTCCTCGGTGCGCGCCTCGCCCGTCTGGCGCACCTGCGGCGTCAGGGCGGGCAGCTTGAGCCCGCTGTTCGCGGCGGCGGCCACCTGCGAGACGAGCTCGAAGAAGCTCTCCGTCTTCCCGCGGCCCGTGTGCGACCACTCGACGATGCCCGTCTCCGAGTCGATCGACTTGAGCGTCAGCACCATGGTGCCGCGGTTGTCGGTGATGAACGTGCCGGTCACCATGTGCTTGGCGCCGAGCAGGCGGCCAGCGCGCACGGCGGTGGCCTCGTCCACGCGGCCGTCCGCCGCGAGCCCCTGCTCGCGGATCACGTTCGCGATGTTCTCGCGCTCGACGACGCGGATGCCGGGATTCTGCGACAGCTCCGTGAGGAGCAGGTCGGCGATGCCCTTCGAGAGGGCCTGCAGGTCGGCGTTGTTCTGCCCGATCGCGCTGTTGGTGAAGGGCAGCACGGCCACGGTCGGGCGCGTGTCGGCCTGCTGCGCGACGGCAGTGGCCGCCACGAGGGCGACGAGGGTGGTGGCACGGGCGATCTGCTGGTACATCACGGCCTCCTTCGGAGGGGTCAGATGGTCAACTGCAGGCCTTCCGCCGCGGCGACCACCTGAAGGGCGGCCCCACGGTCCTGCACCAACGCCCGGCACTCCGCCAGGCAGGCATCCAGCTGGTCGTCGGTGCGGCGGGGTTCGTGGTGGAAGAGCACCAGCGTCCCGACCCCCGCCTCCAGCGCCAGCTCCACCGCGTCGCGATAGGTCGAATGCCCCCAGCCACGATGGTGGTCGTACTCGTCGGTGGTATAGGTCGTGTCGTGGATCAGCACCGACGCGCCCTGCACCCACGCCACCAGCTGCTGCCGCCAATCCGGCGCCGACCCATACCGCGGATGCGGCGCCAGCTCGTTGTCCGACACATAGACCAGCGACCCGCCGTTCCCGTCCAGCGCGCGGAACCGGTACCCGAGCGCGCCCCCCGGATGCTGCACCGCGAACGACGTCACCTCATACCCCGTCCCCAGCGTACGGGTGCCTTCGGCGAGGTCCCGGAAGTCGATCGAGGCGTCGAGCTCCTCGAACGTCACGGGGAACACCACCGGCGACATCTGGTCCCGCACCACCTTGTCCACCGACTTCTCCAGCGACTGCGAGCCCCAGATCGTGAAGTGGTTTCCGCGGGCGAAGATCGGCGCGAAGAAGGGGATCCCCTGGATGTGGTCCCAGTGCGCGTGCGTCAGGAAGATGTCGCCCTTGATCGGCGCGCCGTTCGACCGCTGCAACAGGTCCCGCCCCAGCTCACGGATGCCCGTGCCGGCGTCGAGGATGATCAGCCACCCGTCCTCCGTCCGGACCTCCGTGCAGGGGGTGTTCCCCCCGTACCGCACCGTCCTCGCCCCCGGGGTCGGGATCGACCCGCGCGTCCCCCAGAACCGGACCCGCAGGCTCATCGCTCCCCCTGGTGCACGATGAAAGCTCGCTGGGCGCGCGTCTCCGCACCAAGGAAGGCGGTCACCGGCGCGGCGTGATGACCGTCACACGGTCCCATCGGCAGCCCGCCCCTCACAGCCGCTGCTGCGAGCGCTTCTCGAGCGCCGCGCGGTCGGTGATGCGGATCTTCCGCCGCTCGGTGCTGAGCCAGCCGGCCTCGACGAACTCGCGCATCGCGCGCGAAACGGTCTCGCGGCTCGCGCCGATCACGTGGGCGATGGTCTGGTGCGTGAGCGGCTTCTCGATGAGGTCGCTCCCCGCCTCGGCCGCCGCGTCGAGCAGCATCCGCGCGATGCGCCCCGGCACGTCCAGCAGCACCAGTGACCCGATCTTCTCGTCCGCGCGGCGGAGTCGACGTGACAGCTCGAGCAGCAGGGCCCACGCCACCGCGGGATTCTGCTCCACCCGGCGCCGGAAGTCCTCGCGGCGGAGCACGAGGAGGGTCGAGTCCTCCATCGCGACGACGTGCGCCGAGCGCGGCTGGTCGTCGATGAGCGAGAGCTCCCCGAAGTGCTCCCCGACGCCGAGGATCCCGAGGATCACCTCGCGGCCGTCCTCCGAGACGAGCACCACCTTCACCCGTCCCTGGCGCACGACGAAGAGCGAGTCGCCGGGATCGTCCTCGAACAGGATGACGCTGCTCTTCGGGTAGCTCTTCTCGCGCGCCATCTGCGCGAAGGCGGCGACCTCGGCCGGGGCGAGGCTCCTGAAGAGCGGGACGGTAGCGAGGAAGTCAGCGGTGGTGGTGGGCATCGCGGGAGGCGCGGGAGAGGCGTGCTGGCGCAATGTTAGGCCCGGGTCTGGGGGCTGTCAAACATGCGCAAGTATAGACGACTCGCGGCGTTACGGCGTTTCGTGCCCCCGGTGACGGCGGGTGTCCTCGGGCACGCGCCCTGTCCCGGCGGCGCGACCGGGGGGGCCCCCGCGGTCGGCACGCCGTTCATCCCCGTCCGCTCCGCCGGCCACGGACCAGACCCTTGCCCGGAAGTCCTTGCACCGACTAGGTTTCGAGGCTGTCCGAGCCCCAACCTGAGGCACCCATGAAGGCCGAGATCCATCCGACGTACGCGACCGCGACGGTCATCTGCGCCTGCGGCAACACCTTCCAGACGCGCTCGACCCACGCGGAGATCCACACCGACATCTGCTCGAACTGCCACCCCCTCTTCACGGGCAAGCAGAAGCTCATCGACACGGCGGGCCGCGTCGAGCGCTTCCGCCAGAAGTACGGGACGAAGGCCGGCGCCTGAGCATCCGCGAGCGGCTCTCGGACGCGCTCCGGCGCGCCGCCGAGGTCGAACGCGACCTTCTCGATCCCAAGACGGTCAAGGACGCCAGGCTGATGGCCTCGCTGGGCCGCGAGCACCAGCGGCTCGGACAGGTGGTCGAGGCGGCGAGGGCGCTCGAGAAGATGGACGGAGAGCTCGCGCAGGCGCGCGAGCTCTTGTCGTTCGATGACCCTGAGCTGGCGGCGGAGGCGAAGCAGGAGGTCGCGCGGCTCGAGCGCGCGATCCCCGAGGCGGAGGCTGCCCTGAAGCCGCTCCTGCTGCCTCCCGAGCCGCTCCACGACCGCAATGCGATCGTCGAGATCCGTGCCGGCACCGGCGGCGACGAGGCGGCACTGTTCGCGGCCGACCTGCACCGGATGTACACGCGCTACATCGAACGGCGCGGCGGCTGGCGCATCGAGCCGATCTCCTACTCCGACGGCACCCTCGGCGGTCTCAAGGAGGCCATCTTCAAGGTCTCCGGGCCCGGCGCCTTCGGCGAACTGCGCTTCGAGTCCGGCGTCCACCGCGTGCAGCGCGTCCCGGCCACCGAAGCGGCTGGGCGCATCCACACCTCGGCCGCCACCGTCGCCGTGCTCCCCGAGGCGGAGGAGATCGATCTCAGGATCGAGGAGAAGGACCTCCGCATCGACGTGTTCCGCAGTTCGGGGCCGGGCGGTCAGAGCGTGAACACCACGGACTCCGCCGTGCGCATCACGCACTTGCCGAGCGGCCTGGTGGTCTCGCAGCAGGACCAGAAGTCGCAGCTGCAGAACAAGATCAAGGCGATGGAGGTGCTCCGCTCGCGCCTCCTCGACCTGCGCATCGCCGAGCAGGAGGCGGAGCGCTCGCGGATGCGCAAGAGCCAGGTCTCCACCGGCGACCGCTCGGCGAAGATCCGCACCTACAACTACCCGCAGAGCCGCGTCACCGACCACCGGATCGGCTTCACGACGCACGACCTCGCCGGCGTGATGGACGGACGGATCGACGACCTGATGGACGCCCTCAGGCTCGCGGACATCGAGGAGAAGCTCGCCGGGGACGCCGGGTGAGCACCGTCGGCGACCTGCTCGACGAGCTCGCTGTCGCGCTGGCCGGACCGCTCGTCCCGCCGGCACGCGCCGAAGCGCGGGACCTGATCGCCGGTGTGCTGGACCGGCCGCGGTTCTGGCCGAGCGCGCATCGGGACGCGCCTGTCCCGGAAGAGGAGGAGACCCGGCTCCGCTCTGCACTGGCTCGGCGACTCGAGGGGATGCCGATCCAGTATGCGATCGGCCGCTCCGCATTCCGCCACCTGGTGCTGGCGGTCGATCGGAGGGTCCTCATCCCGCGACCCGAGACCGAGATGCTGGTGGACCTCGTGCTCGCGGCGCAACGCGGCGGGGCCGGCCGCGTGGCCGACGTCGGCACGGGCTCGGGTGCCATCGCACTCGCGCTGGCCGCCGAGGGCGCGTTCGAGGAGGTGCACGGGATCGACCTGTCCGGCGACGCGCTCACGGTCGCGCGCGGGAACCTGGCGGCGATCCCCGAGGATCGACGAGGGCGCGTGCGCTTCCACGAGGGGGCCTTGCTCGCCCCCGTCAGGGGAACCCTCTTCGACACCGTCGTGTCGAACCCTCCGTATATTTCCCCGGCGGAGCTCGCGGAGTTGCCCGACGCGGTCCGGCGCTGGGAGCCGCATCAGGCCCTCTTCGCGGATGACGATGGGATGGCGGTGATCCGCGGGCTGGTCCCGGAAGCGGCGATGGCGCTGACCCCCGGCGGCCTGCTGGCGATGGAGGTGGACTCGCGGCGCGCCGAGCTCGCGGCAGCGGCGGTGCGGGGCGACGGTCGATTCACGGCCGTGGAGACTCGACTCGACTTGACCGGCCGCCCGCGGTTCGTGGTGGCCCGACGACAGGAGCGGTGATGCTGAACGACAAGGCGGTGGAGCTGGGGCGGCTGATCGGCCAGAGCGCGGAGTACCAAGCCCTGAAGCGGGCCAATGAGGCGCTCAATGACGACCGGGAGGTCGTCACGGCGCTCCAGCGGATGGATGCGCTGCGCACCGAGGCGCAGACGATGATCGAGCGCGGCGAGCAGCCGACGCCGCAGATGGAACAGGAACTCGACGTGCTCCTCACGAAGGTGCAGGGCTCGACCATCTACCAGCGGGTCATCGCCGCCAACGAGAACTTCGACAAGGTGATGCGGCAGGTGAACGACTGGATCCTCGAGGGGATCAAGAAGGGCGCGGCCAGCTCGATCATCACGCTCGGCTGACCGTCGGCGTGCGCGGCCGGCTCCTGGTGCTCGAGGGCGGTGAAGGGGTGGGGAAGACGACCCAGCTCCGGCGGCTCGCGGCGCGGCTCGCGCGCGCGGCGGTGCCGCACCGCGTCCTGCGCGAGCCGGGCGGGACGCCCCTCGGCGACCGCATCCGCGAGCTGCTCCTGCACACGGACGGCCCGATGGCGGCGGGGGCGGAGGCCGCGCTCTTCATCGCGTCGCGCGCGCAGCTCGTCGAGCAGGAGGTCGGCCCGGCGCTCGGCCGCGGCGAGCACGTCCTCCTCGATCGCTTCCTCCTCTCGACGTACGCGTACCAGGCGTACGGCCGCGGCCTCCCCGAGGACGAGGTGCGCGCGGCCAACCGGCTCGCGACCCGCGGGCTCGTGCCGGACCTGACGCTGCTCCTCACGCTCGCACCCGCCGACGGGCTCGCGCGCGCCGGCGCGCGCGGTGGCCACGACCGCATCGAGGCGGCCGACGCGGCGTTCCATGAACGCGTGGCGGCGGCCTTCGCGCGGTTCGCCGATCCCGCCTGGCAGGCGGGACACCCCGAATGCGGCCGGATCGTCGCCGTCGATGCCGCCGGCGACGAGGAGGCGGTCGAGTCGCGCCTCGCGGCCGTGCTCGCACGCGAGCTCCCGATGCTCCGTCCGGCGGGGCCCCTGGCATGAAGCGCGTCCGCGCGGCCGCGTCGCTGGCCCTGCTGCTCGCCGCGGCCTGGGCCGGCGTCTGGCTCATCCAGCGCGCGGTGCGCGTGGATCGCGGCCAGGTCGACGGGGCGCGCCTCCTCGACGCCGTCATGGTCCGTGTCCGCGACAGCTACGTGGATTCAGTGGACACGGAGCGCATGTGGGAGCTCGCGACCGTCGGACTGCTCGATGAGCTCGGCGATCCCAACTCGACCTATCTCACGCCGGAGCGCCTCGAGCGGCTGGAGCGCACCGCGGCGAACTCGTACGTCGGGGTCGGCCTGCAGGTTGACGTGCGGGACGGCTGGGTGACCGTGACGCAGCCGCGGCCGGGTTCGCCCGCGGAGCGGGCCGGCATCCTCGCGGGGGACAAGCTCGTCGAGGTGGATGGGCGGTCGATGGACGGCTGGACGGTGGAGGAGGCGCGGCGCGCCTTCCGCGGCCCGCCGGGGAGCGCGTTGGCGCTCACGGTCGAGCGCGGCTCCGCCCGCGATGCCCGCCTGCGCTTCACGCTCGAGCGCGCCGAGCTTGTGAACCGCTCCGTCTCCCGGGCCGCGGTGCTCGAGGGCGGCGTCGGATACGTCGCGATCGTGACCTTCTCCGATTCCACCGAGACCGAGCTCGTGGCCGTCATCGACTCCCTGCGCGCGGCCGGCGCCCGGTCGCTCATCCTGGACCTTCGTGGCAACCCCGGCGGCCTGCTCGCGCAGGGCGTCCGCGTCGCGGACCTGTTCCTCGGCAGCGGCCAGCGGATCGTGAGCACGCAGGGCCGGGTTCCACAGGCGAACGCGGTCTACACCGACTCGACCCCCGAGCGCTGGCCCGGCCTGCTGGTCTCGGTGCTCGTGAACCACCTGACGGCGAGCGCGGCAGAGATCGTCGCTGGCGCGCTGCAGGACCATGACCGCGCGCTGATCGTCGGGCGCGCCACGTACGGGAAGGGGAGCGCGCAGGCGATCTACCGGCTCGAGAACGGGGCGGCCATCTCGCTCACGAATGCGCGCTGGGTCACCCCGCTCGGCCGGAGCATCGAGTATCCCGCCGAGGACGAGACGCGCCTCGCCGACGCGCCGCCCGACCGTCCCCGCTTCCGCACGGCGATGGGGCGCACGGTGCTCGGGGGCGGCGGCATCGTGCCCGACGTCGCGACCGTGGACAGCATCGCGGAGCTGGGGGAGCGGCGGTTCGCGATCGAGCTCGGCGATCGGGTGCGCGACTTCCGGGACCTCGCCCGCGGCATCGCCGAGCGGCACGCGAAGGCGGGGGATGTCGTTGACACGCTCTTCGCGGCACCCGCGGCGTGGCGCGACGAGCTCTACCGGGCGCTCGAGCGCAGTGGCATCGTGGTCAGCATCGTGACGTTCGACGAGGCCCGCGGCATGGTGGATCGGACGCTGGGCGTGGAGGCGGTCCGAGCGGCTTTCGGGTCGGCCGCCGTCCCGCGCTGGATCGCGCGCACCGATCCGACCATCGTACGGGCGGCCGAGGCATTGCGGCGCGCCCGTTCGGCCCGCGACGTGCTCAGCGTGGACTGACCGGACGCACGGGCTGGGTCCAGGCCTTCTTCCCATCGCTCCCGACGATGCGCGCGCGCACGTAGCCTTCCGTGCCGCGGATCGCGTAGCGGCCGAACGGTCCCGGCACGTCGAGCAGCACCTTCCCGCTGTCCCCGATGAACTGGATGCGCTCCGTGCGCCCCGCGGCGGGGGCGACCGCGACGACGTACTCGTCCCGCGTGATGCGGAGCCCGCTGAGCTCCGGGCCGGTCGTCGCGTAGAACTCGCCGCGCTCCAGCGACGCGAGGATCGAGTCGGCGGTGAGCCGGCGCGCGCGGACCATCACCCAGCCTCGGCCGGGTCCGGCCTTCGTGGTGCGCTCGGGCTCCTTGAAGTGATGGGCGTCGTCCACCGCGATCCCGTAGACCGTCAGGCCCGCCGAGAGAATGCGGTCCCACGCCTCCTCCAACGGGAGTACGCCGTTGCCGCCCTCGTTCGCGACGGGATGGTGGCCGTTGTACACCTCGAACAGCCGCGTGCGACGGACCTGCATCAGGTCCTCGGGCGAGACCGCCGCGAAGTAGTTCGGGTGATTGATGTGCGGCACCCCGTGCGCCGCCCGGATGGCATCCACGTTGCGCTGCAGCAGCTCGACCACCGTGGCGCCGCCCTGCGGTGCCACCAGCGAATCCACCGCCAGCCCGTTGATGTGCACGGGCTTCCCGGCGAAGACGTCGGACACCTCCTCGCCGCGGATCAGCAGGAATCCCTCGTCGCGGCCGTAGAGCGCGTTGAGCGCGCCGACCGAGGTCAGCCGGTTGTGGTCGCTCAGGACGAGGAAGTGGTAGCCGTGGTCGCGGTACCATGCCGCGACCGTGTCGGGGGGCGAGTCGCCGTCGCTCTCCGTGGTGTGGGTGTGGGTGTTCCCCTTGTACCAGCGGAGGCCGTCATCCGCCGCGAGGTCGGTGACCGCGAGGGGCGCGCCGCAGGCGGTGAGGCGCAGGGCGCCGGCGGCCAGGACGAGCGCGGCCACGACCGCGGGACGCCGGCCGGAGGGGCCGTGCCGGATCACGGACGCCCGGTGCCGCCGAGCATCGCCGCCTGGTCGATCACGCGGACGCCAGGCGGGGGCGTGAACGTGAACACGCCGCGCGGAAGCGACCCGCCGATGCGGATGCCGGTGAACGTCAGCGTCCGCAGGAGACCGCTCGCCTCGGTGAACTCGGCCTGGCGCACGAGCGCGCTCTCGAGGTCGAGCCAGAGCGTGGCGCGCTGGAACGTGCCCCCGGCCGCCTTCGGCACGAGCCGCACCGCCCGCACGCGCCGCCCGTCGAGCGTGGTGTCGCCGAGCGCGGCGATCGTGTACCGCTGCGCGGGCTCGCGGAGCACGCTGGCCGTGAGGTCGATGCCCATCCCGGCCGCCCGCGGCATCTTGAAGACCTGTCCGCGCGCCGTGCTCGGCGAGTACAGCCAGATCGCGTCCCCGTCGGCGACGATGCGGTCGTCGGCGGGCTCGCTGAAGCGGAACGCGAAGCGTGACGCTCCCTGCTGGAAGAACTCGCCGCGCGACCGGAGGTCCGTGCGCGTCCGCGGATTCGACAACCGCTGCGTGAACTCCGCGCGCAGCGTACGGGCGCTCTGGTAGGCGGTCGCCGCGCGCTCGAGCAGCTTCAGGGCGGCGGCATCGGGGCCACTGAGGCCCTCGGGGCGCACGGGCGCGCCGCCAGGACGGACGCCGCCGCCCTGCGCCTCGGACGTCGTGGCCGGCAGGGCCAGCGCGATCAGGAGCGCGCCGCCGCCTGCGACGGCACGGAGCAGGCGGTGCCCGCCGCGGCGCCTGCGACGGCGCGCGACGTGGCTCACGCGGCCGGCCCGGCGATCGTGCGGTCCACCGCGGCCGCCACCCGCCGCAGTTGCCGCATCGTCTCGCTGAACTGGTCCGGCGTCAGCGACTGCGCGCCGTCCGACATCGCCTTCTCCGGCTGCGGATGCACCTCGATGATGAGACCGTCCGCGCCGGCCGCGATCGCGGCGCGCGCCATCGGCAGCACCTTGTCGCGTCGGCCGGTCCCGTGGCTCGGGTCGGCGACGATCGGCAGGTGCGACAACTGCTGCACCACGGGGATCGCGGTCA
>JAIBBJ010000149.1 GCA_019694735.1 Gemmatimonadaceae bacterium
GCACGCGTGGTGCGCCGGGCCGCGGGGGGGCGCCCTCCGGCGGCGCGGGTCGGGCGCCGGTCACCCGCAGCGGCGGATCCGACGGGCCGGACGGGCCGCCGCCCGACTGGGGGATGCCGGCGGACGGGATGGGTGCGCCGTTGCCCACCGGCCCGTACCGGTCCGAGGTGGAGCAGGGCGCGGCGGAGCAGACCCTGATCCGCGTGCTGCTCACGCAGCCGATCTGGTACGACCAGATCGTCGAGGACCTCGGCAAGATCGAGGCGGACGAACTGCCGGACGGAGGCGGCGAGGATGCACTCGGGGAGGAGGCGCCCGGGGTGCTCCGAGACCCGGTGTACCGGGCGATCTACGAGGCCACCCTGCAGTTCGGGGCCGACGGCGATCCCGAGGCGATCGCGGGCGTGCTCTCGCCGCTCGCGGTCCGCGCGTACGAGGACCTGCGCGGCGAGAAGGAGGCCGTCGTGGACGCCCGCCGGAGCATCAGCGACGCGGTGCGGAAGCTCCGCGCGCGGTCGGTCGATGCCCGCATCCGGTCGCTCGAGTCGCTGCTCCCGCTGGCCGCCGCCGACGAGAAGGACCAGATCAACCTCACGATAAAGCGCCTCACCGACGAGAAGCGGTCGTTGGGCGTCCAGTCGTGGGGCAGCGTCCGGCGGGGCCGATGATCCGCCCCGGGGTGGAGCTTCGCCGCCCGCGGATGCACCTTTAGTTGCGGGCGCACGCGCGCCCCGCCGCCCCCTGTCTCCCGCCGACCGCTCATGTCCGCCATCCAGGCCCTGCTCGCCCTCCAGACCGACGACCTCGCCATCCACGACCTCGAGATGCGACTCGCGGCGCTGGAGCCGCGGATCCGCGACCTCGACGCGAAGCGGCAGCGGATCGTGGACGCGATCGAGCGGCAGTCGGGCGTGGTGTCGGCCGAGGAGAAGAAGCAGGCGTTCCTGCGCGACAAGATCCAGGAGCACCGCGGGCTGATCGACCGCAACCAGGCGCAGCTCGATGCGGTGAAGACGATGCGGCAGGCAACGGCAGCCGCGGCGCAGATGGAGCAGGCGCGCCGGATCGTGGCGGGCGAGGAGAGCGACCTGCTGGCCCTCAACCGGAAGCTCGAGGAGCTGCGCGGCTCGCTGAACGCGGCGAAGGCCGACTTGACCGCCTGCGAGGCCGAGCAGGCGGCGGCGCGCACCGAGGTCGCGGCGGAACGCGCCACCCTGGAAGGCGAGCTCGCGACGGCGACCGCGAAGCGCGCGACCACCGCCGCCGCGGTGCCGGACGACCTCCGCCGCCGCTATGACCGCATCCGCACGAAGAAGCGCGTGCACGTGGTCGTGGCGCTCAACGCGCTGGCCTGCGGCGCCTGCGACACCGCGATCCCGATGCAGCGCCGGCACGCGATGATGACCGGCTCGGTGATCGAGCTGTGCGAGGTCTGCGGCGTCCTGATGTATCACCAGGTGTGACGCACGCCCGTCCGGCGGCGCGCTGGGAGGGCGTCCCGGCGGCGCCCGCGGGCGTGGCGGAGGCGCTCGCGGAGGCCCTCCGGCCGGGGCCGGAGCGCGCGGGGACCCAGGCGGTGCCGCTCGCGGTCTGTCGACTTCTGGCGGCTCGGGGCATCCGCACGGTCGATGAGGCGAAGCGGTTCCTGCGGCCCGCGCTCGAGCACATCGAAGCGCCCGACACGATGCTGGACCTCGGACGGGCGGCCGACCGGCTCGCGGCGGCGGCGCGCGCGGGCGAGGTGGTGCTGGTCCACGGCGACTACGACGTGGATGGCATCTGCTCGACGACGCTGATGACACGTGCCCTGCGCCGCCTCGGTGCGCGTGCGGTGCCATTCATCCCCGACCGCATCGCGGACGGGTACGACCTCGGCCCCGCGGGGGTGCGCGCGGCGGAGGCGGCAGGCGCCAGGGTCGTGCTCACCTGCGACTGCGGCACCACGGCGCTGCAGCCGGCGCGCGACCTCGCGGCGCGCGGCATCGACCTGATCGTCACCGACCATCACCTCCCGGGCGCCGAGTTGCCCGAGGCGTACGCCCTCGTGAACCCGCGGCGCCCCGGGTGCCCGTCGGCGGACAAGGACCTCGCCGCCGTGGGGGTCGCGTACAAGCTCGCGCTCGCGGTCACGCGCCGGCTCGGTGGCGACGAGGGCATGGTGCACGAGATGCTCGACCTCGTCGCGCTCGCGACGATCGCCGATGTGGCGCCGCTGCGGGGCGAGAACCGGGTGATGGTGCGGCATGGCCTCAAGCGGATGGCTGAGTCGAGGCACATCGGCCTGCGCGCCCTCATCCGCGCGGCGCGGCTCGACGGGAAGCCGCTCACGGCCGGACGCGTCGGCTACACCCTCGCCCCGCGCCTCAACGCGCTGGGCCGGCTCCGGCGCGCGATCCGCGGCGTGGAACTCCTGCTCGCCGAGGACGAGGCGACGGCCAACGCGATCGCGCGCGAGTGCGAGGAGCTGAACGAGCACCGGCAGTCGATGGACCGCGCGATCCTCGACGAGGCGATGCGCCGCATCGACGCGATGGACCTCGACGCGACCTGGGGGCTCGTCCTCGACTCGACGGCCTGGCACCCGGGCGTGATCGGCATCGTCGCGAGCCGCGTCGTCGAGCGCACCGCCCGGCCGGCGATGCTCATCGCCGTCCAGGACGGCGTGGGGAAGGGGAGCGGCCGGTCGATCGGCGCATTCGACCTGCACCAGGCGCTGCAGGCCTGCTCGGACCTGCTCGTGAAGCACGGCGGCCACCGGGCGGCGGCCGGGCTGACGATCGCCCCCGCCCGCATCCCGGCGTTCGCCGAGCGTTTCGACGCCGTCGCCCACGAACGGCTCACGCGAGAGGACCTCGTCCCGAGACTCCGCACCGACCTCGAACTCGGACTCGACGAGGCGGACGAGGCGTTCGAACGGTCGCTCCGCCATCTCGAGCCCTTCGGCGTGGGCAATCCGGGCCCGGTGCTGGTCGCGCGCGACGTCCGCGTGGTCGGCTCGCCGCGCCGCGTGGGCGCCGACGGCCTCAAGCTCGCGTTGGAGACCGGGCGGGGCACGATGGACGGCCTCGGCTGGGGACTGGCCGCCCGGGCGGGCGAGCTGCGTGCCGGCGCGCGCGTGGACCTCGCGTACCGACTCGACGTGAACGAGTACCAGGGCGCGCGGACGCTCCAGGCGGTGGTGCAGGACTTCCGCGTGCGGGCGCCCGCGGGTGGCTGAGCTGCGCATCGTCGCGGGCGAGTGGCGCGGCCGGCGGATCGCCGTGCCGCATGGCCGGGTGCGCCCGACCGCGGACCGCGTGCGCGAGGCGTGGATGAGCATCGTGCTGCCGGCGCTGCCGGGCGCGCGCGTGCTCGATCTCTGCGCGGGGTCGGGGGCACTGGGGCTGGAGGCGCTCTCCCGCGGGGCGGAGCACGCCGACCTCGTCGAGCAGGATGCCCGGGTGCTGCCGACGCTGCGTGCCAACGTGGCGGCGCTCGGTGCGGATGGGCGCGCGACGGTGCATCGGGCCGATGCGCGACGGTTCCTCGAGGCCGGAGCCACGGCGGCGTCGGCGGCCGCCGCCGAAGCCGGGGCGGCGGCCGTGTCGGGCCGGTCGGACGCCGAGCCGCCCGTCTGGGACGTCGCGTTCGCCGATCCGCCGTACCGCGAGGGGATCGCCCTCGCGCTCGCGGCCCGCTGGCTCCGCGCGCCCTTCGCGGCGATCTTTGGGGTCGAGCACGAGGCCGAGCTGACGCTCCCGCCCGCGGGCCCGGGGCAGGGGAGCGACCGCCGGCAGTACGGCGACACCGCGATCACCTTCTACCGGACCTCCCCCTGATGGCCAAGGTCGCGCTCTACGCGGGCAGCTTCGATCCGATCACGAACGGACATGCGGACCTGATCCGCCGCTCGCTGAAGTTCGTCGACCGGCTCGTGGTCGGGGTGGCGGTGAACATCAGCAAGCAGCCGCTGTTCACCATCGACGAGCGCATCCAGCTCATCCGGTCGGCGCTCGACGAGGACCCGCGCGTGGAGGTGCGGAGCTTCGCGGGGCTGGTCGTGGACTTCGCGCGCGACTCGGGCGCGCAGATCATCCTGCGCGGCCTCCGGGCGGTCGCGGACTTCGAGTACGAGTACCAGATGGCCCTCATGAACCGCGAGTTGAACGGCGAGCTCGAGACGATCTTCATGGTCCCGACGCTCGGCGTCAGCTACGTCAGCTCCTCGCTGGTGCGGGAGGTCGCGCGCTTCGGCGGCGAGATCGACCGCTTCGTGCACCCGGCCGTCGCCACGGCGTTGCGCGGGAAGTACCAGTCCCCATCTTTCACGGCGAACCCCGCCACGAGCACGCCATGAGCCTGCAGGTCACCAAGCACGCCGACGTCGTCGTCATCGAAGTGGATGGCCAGCTGATCGTCGGCAACCGCCAGGAGCTGAAGCAGAAGGTCCTCGACGAGGCCGAAGCGGGCGCGCGGAAGGTGCTGATCGACTTCGCCAAGGCGGGCTACATCGACAGCTCGGGGCTGGGCGTGCTCGTCTCGCTGGCGCGCCGGCTGCGCGAGCTCGGCGGCGACCTGCGGCTCGCCAACCTCAACGACGACCTGCAGACGCTGTTCGAGCTCACGAAGCTCGACTCGCTCTTCCAGATCAGCGACACCCGCGAGCGCGCCCTCGAGAGCTTCTAGATGGCGTCGAACGCGGCGCTGGACATCCGGATCCCGAGCGACGTCTCGCGCATCGAAGGCATCGTCGCGCAGGTGGTGCACCGCTGCCGGGAGCACCGGTTCGCGGGACGGCAACTGACGCTGAACGTCCCGGTCGCCCTCACCGAGGCGCTGTCGAACGCCATCCTCCGCGGCAACGGCGAGGATCCGAGCCGGCAGGTGCGCGTGCGGGCCGACGTGAGCGAGCTCCGGCTGGTCCTCGAGGTCGAGGATGAGGGCGACGGGTTCGACCTCGACGCCTGCACGAAGGACCCGAGCGATCCGGGGAACCTCGAGCGTGAGGACGGCCGGGGGCTGTACCTGATGCGGTCGCTGATGGACCGCGTGGAGCGCTACCGCGGCGACGGCAACGTCGTGCGGCTGGTGCTCCACCGCCGCTGAGCGCGGCCGGCGTGGCGGACCTCGCGCGCGTCCTCGCGGCGTTCGGCGAGGCGTACGGCTGCGGCGCCACGCTCTGGCTGCAGCCCGCGCTCGATGCGCCGCTCGAGGTGGCCGCGACGGCCGGCGGCGACGTCACGCCGCCCACCGGGCCCCATCTCGCCGACGACGACACCATCCGCTCGCGGGAGACCGCGCTCGGGCGCCAGCTGGTCGCCCGCGTCCCCGGCCGCACCCGCGCCTGGCTCGGGCTCGGGCCCGTCGCCGACGACGATGCCGAGCCGCGGCGCTGGATGCGCGTGCTCATCCCGGTGCTGGCGCAGCTGCTGCAGGGCCAGTGGGAGGCCAGCCGCGCCACCGACGAGCTCGCGGAGCGCTACGAGGAGATCAACCTCCTCTACTCGATCAGCGAGATCCTCGGCCGCACGGTCACGCTGGAGGAGGCCGCGCGCACGATCCTGCTCGAGGTCGCGGAGACCGTCGGCGCGGAGTACGGCGCGTTGTTCGTGCACGATGCCGGCCCGGGCCTGCTCCGACCCGTCACCGCGCTGCGGCTGAAGGGCGCGCCCGCCGCGCTGCCCATCCCGACCGATGACCCCGTGAGCGTCACCGCGCGCGTCTTCCGCACGCGCGCCGCCCTGCTGGTCAACGCCGGCGTGCTCGAGAGCGAGTACGAGGCGCCCTTCCGCGCCGGCGCGATGCTCACCGTGCCCATCGTCTGGACCACGCCCGACGGCGGCATCCCGCTCGGCGTCGTCTGCCTGTCCGGGCGGCGCGGCGGCGCCGCCTTCACCGCCGGCGACGAGAAGCTGGTCGCGGCGGTCGGCTCGCAGATCGGCACCGCGATCCAGAACGCCCGTCTCGTCCGCGCCTCGATCGACCAGGAGCGCCTCGCGTCCGAGATGCGGCTCGCGCACGACCTGCAGATGCGACTGCTCCCCGACGCGCGGGTGGTCGCCCCCGACGCCACCTGTGCGGCGCGCGTCGAGGCCGCCGACGGCGTCGGCGGCGACTTCTACCATCTGTTCCCCCTCGGCCCCGGACGCACCGGCGTCCTGATCGGCGACGTGTCGAGCCATGGCTACCGCGCGGCCCTCATCATGGCGCTCGTGATGAGCGCGGCCGCGATCCATGCACAGACCACGGCCGATCCCGCGGAGACGGTGCAGGCGCTCCTCGCCACGGTCGAAGAAGAACTGCGCGAGACCGAGATGTTCCTGTCGCTCTGCTATGCCGTCGTGGATCGCGCGAAGGGTGTGCTGCGGTGGACCAATACCGGTCATCCGCATGCCTTCGTGATCGGTGCGGAGGGCGAAGCCGTCCGACTCGAGGCGACCGACCCGCCGCTCGGCCTCGGGCCCGAAGGCCTCCACGCGGCATCGCGCCCGTGGGGCGCGCACGACCTGCTCGTGATGTTCACCGACGGCGTGAGTGATGCCCGCGACGCGAAGGGGCGGGCCCTCGGCGAGGCGCGCGTGCTCGAGGTGCTCCGCGCCCGTCGTCGCGAGGTGCCGTCCCGCATCGTGGATGGCGTCTTCGCGCTCGTCGAGGGCCACATGGGCCGGATGCGGCCGCACGACGACCAGGCGGTCGTGGCGCTCCGCACCGCCTGAGCCGCGCCGTGCCGCTCCCGCGCCCCAAGAAGCGCCTCGGCCAGCACTTCCTGACCGATCCGCGCCTGCTGGCGCGCATCGCCGACACGCTCGGCGCGACGCGCGACGACACCGTGCTCGAGATCGGTCCCGGGCGCGGCGCGCTCACCGCGGCGCTGCTCGAGCGGGCCGGGCACGTGCGTGCGATCGAGCTCGACCGCGAGCTGGCGCCGCTGCTGCGGGCGCGATGGGCGGACGAGCCGCGATTCGCGCTCGTGGAGGGCGACGTGCTCGCGCAGGACCTGGGGGCCCTCGCCGGCGGGCCCTACCTCCTCGCGGGCAACGTGCCCTACAACATCACGACGCCCATCCTCTTCCACGCCATGCGTCGCCCCCGCCCGCTGCGGGCCGTGTACCTCGTCCAGCGTGAGGTCGCGGACCGGATCGTCGCCGCGCCGGGGAGCGACGACTACGGCGCGCTCTCGGTGAACGTCCAGGCCCTCGCGACGGCCGAGTTCTGCTTCGGCGTGCCGGCGCGCGCGTTCACGCCGCCGCCGAAGGTCGAGTCGGCCGTCGTGCGCATCACGCCGCGCGTGGATCCCGTCGTGGTCGCTGACGAGGAGGAGCCGTTCCGCCTGCTCGTGCAGGGCGCCTTCGGTCTCCGTCGGAAGCAGTTGCGGCGCGTCGTGCGCACGCTCTGGACGCTGGACGCCCCGGCGGCGGACGCCATCCTGGCACGTGCGGGGCTGGATGGCGACGCGCGCCCCGAGGTCCTCGGCCCCGCCGACTTCGCGCGCCTGCTGCGGGCGCGCTGACGATCAGACCGTCGTACCGTTCGTGAGCGTGAAGGCGAGGATCTCGAGTTCCGTCGCCATGTTCACCGCGCGCAACGTGACGCCGTCCGGGACCGTCAGCGGCGCCGGGGCGAAGTTCAGCACCGCCTTGATCCCCGCCGCGGTGACCCGGTCCACCAGCGCCTGGGCCGCCTCGGCCGGTACCGTGATGACGGCGATCTGCGGCTTGAGCCGGTGGATGTCCCGCTCCAGCTCCGATTCGGGCCGCACGACGAGCCCGTCGAGCTTCAGCCCGACCCGCGCCGGCTCCTTGTCGTAGACGCCGACGACGGTGAAACCGCGGCTCGAGAAACCGCGGTACTGCGCCAGGGCCGCGCCGATCTTGCCCGCGCCGACGATGATCACGCTCCACGGATGCTCGAGGCCGAGGATCTCGCGGATGGCGGCGGTGAGGTCCTTCACCGAGTAGCCGAGCCCCCGCTTGCCGAACGAGCCGAAGAACGAGAGGTCCTTGCGGACCTGGGCGGACGTCGTCCCCCCGAAGGCCGCGAGTTCTCCGCTCGAGATCGTCTCGTGCCCCTTCGCCTCGAACTCCTCGAGGAAGCGCAGGTACAGCGAGAGCCGGCGGACGGTGGATTCGGCGATGTGCTTCACGGGGAAGGTCTGGGGGCTTGTGAAATCATTCACAAGCTACACGCGCCGGGCGGGCCCATCAATGGGCGTGCCGCTCAGTGGGCGGGGGAGAAACCGCGCGCTCCCACACGGCGTACGGGACGCAACCCCTCATGAGGTCCCGATGCGCCCGTCCATCGCCGCCCTGCTTCCCCTCGTCACGGTGGCGGCCGTCGCCACCGCGCAGGTCGCGCCCGCGGCGCCTCCGCCGCCGGCCGCTCCGACATCCAGCGCGCCGCCGGCGCCATCAGCACCGCCGGCACCGCCGACCGCACAGATGCTCACCGCCGCCGAGGTGGACCGCGAGGCGGTGCTCCGTTTCGGCCGACTCGTCTCCGGCTGGGCCAACCTTGGCGCCATCGACTCGCTCGTAGCGCACGCGGATCCAGGGGTCGGGAGCGCCGAGGCGGTGCGTCAGAAGCTCACGACCGGTCTCGCCGACTTCGCGGCGCAACTGGGCGCCGAGACCAAGCTCCACGAGGAGAAGGTGATGCTGGTGAACGGGCGCCCGCAGTACTGGCGCACCGCGGACTTCGCGGCGGTGCCGGTGAGCCTCGTCTTCCGCGTCATGCTCGGCGACGACGGACGTTGGCGCGGCTTCACCGTGACGACGCCGGACCAGCTACCCACGGGCGAGGAAGTGAAGCCGTAGTCGTCGCGGCGGGCGTACGGCAGGCGTACGGCACGCGTGGGCAGCCGGGCAGGCCGGGCGGGGCTGGAGTGTCCGCCCCCCGCCCTTAGCTTGTCGGCATGGAACTGCACACGCTGCCGTTCGTGGTGGTGGACGTCGAGACGACCGGGGGACAGCCCGACGGTGCGGATCGCGTGACCGAGGTGGCGGCGGTGCATGTGGATGGCGCGCAGGTCGCGCTGGCATTCCATTCGCTCGTGAATCCCGGGCGCCCGATCCCGTGGCACATCCAGCGGCTCACCGGGATCGACGACGACATGGTCCGGGACGCGCCGCGCTTCCGCGACATCGCCGGCGAGTTCGCGGCGCATCTCGCGGGCCGGGTCTTCGTGGCCCACAACGCCCGGTTCGATCTCGGATTCCTGAGCGCCGAGTTCCGGCGTGTCGCGCCGACGCCGCTCAGCGACCTGTTGCTGGGGCAGGTGTGCACGGTCCGGCTCGCGCGAAAGCTCCTCGCGCACCTGCCGCGGCGGAATCTCGACGCGGTGTCACACCACTACGGCGTCGAGATCACGGACCGCCATCGGGCCTCGGGTGACGCGTTGGCGACCGCGGCGGTGTTGCAGGGCCTGCTGCGGGACGCTTCGCGCCGCGGCGTGCACACGTGGGATGACCTCGACGGGCTCCTGGGCGCGCGCACCGGCAGGTCGCGGCGACGGAGCGCGATGCCGACGGCGACGGACGGGGCCGAGGGCGCGTAGCCCACACCGCCCGACCGCGGGCGGCGGCGCGACGCGGCCCCGGGGTGCGCGCTCCCGATGACGGTGCCGTGACGCGCTTCGGCGAGCGTGCGGGCGACCCGGACCTGGAGCCGCACGCTGCCCGCCCCCGCCACACTGCCGTTGCTGCTCGCCTGCACGACCGCGTTCGAGGCCGTGGAGCGGATCCGTCGCGCGCTCGCCGGCGAGTTCGCGGTGCTCCGCGTGGCGCGCCTTGCCGAGGCGCGCGCGGCGCTCGCCGAGTGGGCCCCGACCGGACGGTTGGCGGGTCTGGTGCTGGAGCCAGAGGACGCCGATGCCCGCATCACGGCGTGCCTCGTGCCCGAGTGGCGCCGGTGGCTCGCCGGCGCGCCCTCGTCGGTCGAGAGCCGGGGCGTCGGGGACCGCGATGTGACGTGCGGCGCCCCGCCGGTCCTCGCCTTGATGCGGCGATCCGTGCCCTGGCGTCCGTCCGCGATCGCGCTGGTGGAGGCTTCGCCCGCGGCGGTGTTGCTCGTCGAGGACGTCGACCTCGGCGCCGTGCAACGCGCGCTGCGAACCCGCCTCCGGCGGGCGGAGGTCGTGCGCGCCGTGTGGGGCGGAATCGCGTCCGACGTGCCCTCGGGCCTGCGCCCGCTCGTGCGCGCCGCCCTCGCGCAGGCGGAGGCACCGCCGACGGTGCGGTCGCTCGCGGCGGCGCTGGGCATCCACCGCAAGACGGTATGGAGCCGGTGTCGCCGCCACGGCGTGCCGAACGCCCAGGCGTTGCTCACCTGGTGTCGGCTGCTCACGGCCGCCGAGGTGTTGCGGCAGGAATCCCGCCCTGTGGAGCAGGTGGCGGAGGAACTGGCGTTCGCCTCCGCGACCGCGTTGCGCAACGCGGTGCGTCGGCATCTCGCGACCACGCCGACGGCATTGCGGGACGGAGACGGAGGCGCGTGGGCACGGGCGCGGTTCGTGGCGTGGTTGCGAGGCGCCGTCAGCGGCGTGGTGCGCAGAGCCGCGGACGGAGCGGCGCCGCCGCGGGGCGCGCGCGGCGCGCGGAGACTCCTGCCGCCGGGCCACGCGCTGGCGCGCGACGCGGGGGCGCCACGTGCCGTGCGCCTGGGTGACGTGGCGTGACGGTCGACGCGTGGGGGCGGGCACATCGTGTCGTTCGTGTGGTCGGGCGCGTGTCCCCGGCTGCGCGGGCGACCGACGGCACGCGCGACCAAGAGGCAGGAGGAGGCGATGCGACTTCGTCCGATGGTGCTGGGAATGGCGATGGCAGCGATGGCGTGCGGCGAGGCGGTGGGGCCGCCGACGATCGCCGATGGGACCGGCGCGCTCGAGTTCCACGCGGCATTCCCGCGCGGGGTCCGGCCCGCGGATCGCACGACGTTCTCGAACGATCTCTCGGAGTGGCCGGGCGGCCTCCCGCTGCATCCCCCGATGACGGTCGCGGCCGATGTGGACCCGTCGACGCTGCTGCCGCTGATCTTCTCCTCGTACGTGGCCGGAGAGTTCATCGGCAGGGAGCTGTGGGTCGACGCCGGCTTCTACGGCGTCGGCACCGGGTTCAGCCAGCAGGCCACCGTCCGCGCGGTCGACGCCGCCGGGATCGTCAAGGAGGAGGCCGGCATGCGGTACGAGGAGGCGGGCCTCCTGTGGGGACCTCTGCATCCGCACATCCGCGAGCCCTTCACCGTCTCGCGCGAATGCGGTGTGTCCGCCGAGGTCACCGCGCGGTTCGAGGCGCGGACCGAGGTGCCCACGCTCCGCGGGAAATTCCTGCGCGCGCAGGACTCCAAGACGATCTCCGTCGCGCAGGCCGTGTGTCCGCCTCCGAATGGCTCGGGGGGGCCGGTACTTCGGCGGGGGGGGACGCGATTGTACCTCTGTCAGTATGAGCTCTGGACGGACGCGGACGGGGACGTCATCGACGTCAACTTCTACGGCTGTACCGAGGTGTCCGGTGAAGTGCTCGCGATGTGAACTCCCTTGAACCAACGAGGTAACCCATGAAGAGCTTCAATGCGTTCGCCGGACTGACGTGCCTCGTGCTGGTGATGCTGGCGGACCGCGCGGATGCGCAGGCTCGCGAACGCCGGGTCGCAGTGGCCGTCGTCGAGCACCTCTCGCAGGCCGATGCCCGCGCGGAGATCCTCCGGTTCTCCGATCCGGCGCGCCCGGACGTCATCCTGCTGCCGCGCACGACCGCGATCCCGGATGACCTCGCGGCGGCGATCGCGGCTTACCGGCTCTCGCTGCGGCGCACGCCGGCGCGTTCGGGGGTCGTGGGCCGCACGATCATCACGGAGCGCTCGCTCGATGCGACGGCCGCGGCGCCGTTGCGCCAGCGTGCGGCCGCGATGTTGCGCGAGGTCCAGCGGGCACCCAGCAGCCGGGTGGGCAACTACGGTCCCGGCCGGTGGAGCGCGTTCCAGGTCCGGGTCGATGAGTGAGCGGGCGCGGATCGTCACGGTCAGGGGGCGCGAGCGGCGCCCCCTGGCCGTCCTGCTCGCGGTCGCCGGTCTCGCCATGCCGCTCCGGGGGACGGGCGCGCAGGGCCAGGCGTGCGTGCCGGAGGCTTGGCGGCTCCCCGCGACGCACCTTGTGGCGCCGCAGTCCGCGGTCTGGGTGCGGGACGAGCTCGTCGTCACGGGGAGCGTGGCGCTGGAGAACGTCCGCGGCGACGACGGGCACCTGAGGACCGGCGACACCGCCTTCGCCGCCGTTCGCGCGCGGCGTGGGGAGCCGTTGCGCGTGATCCCCCGCCCGCCCGGCGTGACATTCTTCGGGGAGCCCCGCGTCGTGCTCGAGGGGTCGGGGGAACTGGCGATCCTCTTCGCGCGACCGGACCGCATCACGCCGGAGGGCGATGGTGCTGGGTTCTGGCGCCTCCAGCGCGCGGCCGTGGCCGCTGATTCGCTCGCGTCCGGCATCGCGATCGGCCGAGACGCGTACGAGCCTCGGTTCGGGCGTTGGGCTGCCAGCGGGCTCGTGCCCGGCGGCGCCTACCAGTGGATGGCGTACGTCGCGCAGGCTGTCCGCACGGAGACCCCGAGGGTGCGCCTCGTCCGCGAGAAGGGCGGACGCTGGGAGGAGGAGATCGTGACCATCGGCGTGGAGCTGATGAGTGCCGTCGACCTCGTCGTCCTCGGTGCGGATCCCGCGCTGCTCGTGGTCGGCGCCGTGCTCGCCGAACTGCCGCCGCTCAGGAGCGTCGGGTTCCGCCCGTATCTGGTGCGAAGGGCGGGGGACACCTGGGGACGACCGCTGCCGCTGGCGCCGTGGGGGGAGCTCGTGTCGAATCCCGTCCTCAGTCGTGCGAGCGGCGGCGTGCTCGCCGCGTGGATCTCGGACGGGCCGTCCGGACCGGCCCTCCTCTGGCGCGTCGCGTACGACGATGGGTCGCTCGGTGACACGCAGATTCGGGACGGGTTCGTGCAGGTCGAGCGCGGCGGGCCGGACTTCCCTGGACTCGTGCTCGGCGTCCGTGCCGACGGCACGGCCACCCTCCTGCGACTCACGGCCGAGGGTGCGGACGAGCTCGGGACCCTGCAGCTGATCCAGCGCGTCGCGATCGCCATCGCCGGTCCGCCCGGGAGACCGCACGTGATCGTCTTCGAGCAGGACCCGTCGGAGACCGAACCGAACGGGCAGCTGGTGGCGTACGACTTCGGGTGTGCGTGGCGCAAGCTGCGCGCGGTGCAGGGGGGCGGCTCGCGCTAGATTCCCGGCATGGCGCCCCCCACCCCCCTCCACCAGACCCGCCTCCTCGGCCGCACCCGCATCCACGCCCTGCAGGCCGGCGGCCAGCGCCTCGATGGCGGGGCGATGTTCGGCGTCGTGCCGAAGACGCTCTGGGAGCGCCGCATCCCGGCGGATGAGCGGAACCGCATCCCGCTGGGGATGCGTTGCCTGCTCGTCGAGCACCCGGCCGGCCTCGTCCTGATCGACACCGGGGTGGGGAACAAGGAGGACGCGAAGTTCCTCGACATCTACGGGATCGAGTCCGACGCACCGGGCCACCGGTCGATGCTCGATGCGGCCCTCGCCGCGGCCGGCTACTCGGCGCGGGATGTGCGCTACGTCATCAACACGCACCTGCACTTCGACCACGCCGGCGGCAACACGATGCGCGGCGCGGACGGCGGCGAGGCGGAGCCGGCGTTCCCCAATGCCCGGTACTTCGTGCACGAGCGCGAACTGCATTACGCGACGCACACCAACGAGCGGACGGCCGCCAGCTACTTCCCGCTCAACTGGGAGCCGTTGCAGGCCGAGGGAGTGCTGCAGTTGGTGGACGGAAGCGCGGACCTGCTGCCCGGGATCCGGTATCGGCACACGCCCGGTCACACACCGTGGCACCAGAGCGTGGTGATCGACGGGGGCGGCGAAACCGGTGTGTTCCTCGGGGACCTGTGCCCGACGACTGCGCACGTCCCGTTGCCGTGGATCATGGGCTACGACGTCGAGCCGTTGCGCACCCTGGAGTCCAAGCGCGCGCTCTGGGCCGAGGCGGTCGCCGGGGGCTGGCTCGCGATCTTCGAGCACGACGCCTTCACCGCCTGGGGCCGCATCGTGAAGGGGGCGAAGGCCTTCGAGGTCGTGGAGCCTTGACCTAACCTCACGACCCGCCTAGGTTTAGCCCTCAAACCAGCGAAGTGGGGACGCGCCTGCGTCCCCCACCCTCTGGCCTTCGCCCCTCGGGGCGTCGTGCTGCAGGTGTCCCGAGGAAGCGACCCGACGGCGTGCACGCCGGTCCGGGGTCGTGCGCCGCGCGGGCTCCTGCACACAGGGGTCCGCGTTCTGTTTCCTCCTCCACCGGAGCCGTCGTATCCAGGACACCACGAAGCGGGGTCCCCGCATCAACCGCCAGATCCGCATCAGCCCGCTCCGCGTGATCGGCGCCGACGGCTCCCAGCTCGGGGTGCTGGAGGTGGATGTGGCGCTGAACATGGCGGTGGAGGCCGGTCTCGACCTGGTCGAAGTCGCGCCCATGGCCCGACCCCCGGTGGTCCGCATCATGGACTACGGGAAGTACAAGTTCGAACAGGCCAAGCAGGCGCGCCTCGCGAAGAAGAAGCAGCACGTGATCCAGCTGAAGGAAGTGAAGTACCGTCCCGGCATCGAGAAGCACGACTTCGACACGAAGACCAATCACGCCCGGTCGTTCATCGGAGACGGCAACAAGGTGAAGGTGACGCTGATGTTCCGCGGCCGGCAGATCGCTCATCCCGAGCTCGGCATGGCCGTGGTGGAACGGGTCGCCCAGGCGCTCGCTGACGTCGCGAAGATCGAGACGCCGGCACGCCTCGAAGGGAAGGCCCTCACGATGATCCTCACGCCGAAATAAGGAAGCGAGGCAGCGATGCCGAAGATGAAGACCCACAAGGGCGCCAAGAAGCGCTTCTCCGTCACGGGGAAGGGCAAGGTGCGCCGGCTCAAGGCGTTCAAGAGCCACATCCTGACCAAGAAGACCGCCAAGCGGAAGCGCAATCTCCGTCGTCCGACGACCGTCGCGACGAACGGTGAGGCGAAGAACCTCAAGCGCCTGCTGCAGGCCTAAGGAGACTCGACCATGCCTCGCGTCAAGTCCAATCCGGTGCGCCTCAAGCGCAAGAAGCAGATCCTCAAGGCCGCGAAGGGCGCCTTCGGCGGCCGCAGCAAGCTCTGGAAGGCGGCGAAGGAGACCGTCGAGCGCGGGTGGGTCTATGCCTACCGCGACCGCAAGGCGAAGAAGCGCGACTTCCGCCGCCTCTGGATCACCCGCATCAATGCGGCCGCCCGCCTCAACGGCATGAGCTATTCGACGTTCATCGCCGGCGTGCAGGCGGCGGGCATCGAGGTGGATCGCAAGATCCTCGCCGATCTCGCGGTGAAGGACGCCGCCGCGTTCACGCTGATCGCCGAGAAGGCGGCGGCGGCGCTCAAGCAGACCGCGTAATCCGGCCGGCCGCGGGTCACGGGTGGCGGGCGACGGGTCTCCGTCGCCCGCCATTTCGCGTTCCCCATGTCGGCCGTCGCATGCCTCGCGTCGCCGCGGCGCGCCGGCGGTCCGCTCGAACCCCGGGCGAGCGCCGGCCGGTTTATCTTTCCGGGACGCGCTCCGCTCTCCCACACCCCGATGACCCTCACTGAGTTCATCGCCGCTCTCGACGCTCTCGGTGCCGACGGGCCGGCCCGCATCGCCGCGGCCACCGACCTCGATTCCTGGACCGAGGTCCGCAACGCGCTCATCGGCCGGCAGTCCGGCCGCCTCACCGAGTTGATGGGCGCGCTCGGCGCCCTGCCCAAGGAGGATCGCCGCGAGGCCGGGCAGCGTGCGAACACCGTGAAGGTGGCGCTCGAGGCGGCGCTCGAGGCGCGGCGGGCCGAACTCGCCGCGGCGGAGGCCGCCGGCGGCCGCGCGCTCGACCTGACGATGCCGGCGCGCGACCGCTGGTACGGCGCGGTGCATCCGGTGTCGCGTGTCATCGACGAGGTCGTCGAGATCTTCCGCGAACTCGGCTTCGCGATCGCCCTCGGGCCCGAGGCCGAGCACGCGTGGTACAACTTCGGCGCGCTCAACTTCCCGCCCGACCATCCGGCGATGGACCTGCATGACACGCTGTACGTCGGCGACGAGCAGGTGCTCCGGACGCACACGTCGCCGGTGCAGGTGCGGACCCTCCAGCAGTATCCGCCGCCGATCCGCATCCTCGCGCCGGGGAACGTCTACCGCTCCGACCCGTTCGACCCGTCGCACGCGCCGATGTTCGCGCAGATCGAAGGGCTCGTCGTGGACGAGGGCGTGAGCTTCGCGGACCTCAAGGCGACGCTGTCGCACTTCGCGCGGCGCTTCTTCGGCGCGTCCACGCGCACGCGCTTCCGGCCGAGCTACTTCCCCTTCACCGAGCCGAGTGCGGAGATGGACGTGCAGTGCGGCGTCTGTGCGGGCTCGGGCTGCAGCGTGTGCAAGCACTCGGGGTGGGTCGAGATCCTCGGCTCCGGCATGGTGCACCCGGCGGTGCTCGAGGCCGCCGGCCTCGACAGCGAGCGCTACACCGGCTGGGCCTTCGGCATGGGGCCGGCGCGCACCGCGATCTCGCGTCACGGCATCCCCGACATCCGCATCCTCTACGACTCCGACGTCCGCTTCCTGGACCAGTTCGCCCGATGAAGATCTCGCACGAGTGGCTCGCCCGCTTCGTCCCGCACGGCCGGGACGCCGCGGCCATCCGCGACCTGATCACCGCGCACGTCGCGACGGTGGAGGGGTTCGAGCACCTGCGTGCCGACCTCGCCCCGTTCGTGGTCGGGCGCGTCGTCGAGTCGGAGCGCATCCCCGAGACCAAGCTCTCGTTCAACAAGGTCGATGACGGCTCCGGCACGCTCCTCGAGGTCGTCTGCGGCGCCCCGAACGTGACGGTCGGCGCGAAGTACCCGTTCGCGCGCAGCGGCACCCGCGTGCCGCCGAGCGCGAAGAATCCCACCGGGCTGCTCATCGAACGCCGCAAGATCCGCGGCTTCACCTCGAACGGCATGCTCTGCTCGGCCCAGGAGCTCAACCTCGGCGATGACGCGGACGGCATCCTCACCCTCGAGACCGACGCGCCGCCGGGCACGCCGCTGCTCGCCGTGCTGCCGGCGGGCGACGTGCGGCTCGAGGTGGACGTGCTGCCGAACCGGCCCGACCTCCTCTCGCATCGAGGGGTGGCGCGCGAGGTGGCGGCGCTCACCGGCACGCCACTGGGCGTACCGACGGAGCTCGCGACGCTCGCGGCGCCGGGGAGCCCCCCGGTGCGCGGCGACACGGCGGCGTCCGCCGGCGGGATCAGCGTGCGCATCGAGGACCGCGCCGACTGCCCGCAGTACGGCGCGGCGGTCCTGTCGGGACTGACCGTGGGGCCGAGCCCCGACTGGCTCCGGACCGCCGTCGAGGCGTCGGGCGGGCGCTCGATCAACAACCTCGTTGACGCGACCAACTACCTCCTGCACGGCCTCGGACAGCCGGTGCATGCATTCGATGCGGCGACACTCGCGGGCGATGCGATCGCCGTGCGACGCGCGCGGGCCGGCGAGACGCTGGTGACGCTGGACGGCCAGTCGCGAGCGCTCGACCCGCGGATGCTCGTCATCGCGGACGCCGAGCGGGCGACGGCGCTCGCCGGCGTCATGGGCGGTCGGGCGAGCGAGGTGACGTCCACGACGACGCGCGTGGTGCTCGAGGTGGCGGAGTTCACGCCGCGCGTGGTGCGGGCGACCCGGCGCGCCGTGGGACTCTCGACCGACGCGAGCTACCGCTTCGAGCGCGGCATCGACCCGGCGGCCGTCGCGGAAGTGCTCGCGACCGGCGCGGCACTGCTCGCGCACGTCGGTGGCGGCCGGGTGGAGGCGCTCGTGCTGGTGGGCGACGCTCCCGCGCCGCGTCCGGCGGTCACGCTGCGTGCCGCCCGCGCGGCGCTGGTGCTCGGCGAGGCGATCCCGCTCGCCGAGCTCACCGGCCTGCTCACCGCGGTCGGCTTCGCCTGCGCGCCGACGGGAGGCGACGCGCTCGTGGTCACGCCGCCCTCGTGGCGGCTCGACGTCGTGCGCGAGGTCGACCTCATCGAGGAGGTCGCACGGCTCCGGGGCTACGACCGCCTCCCGGACACGCTCCAGGGGGCACGGCCCGGCACCGTCCCGGACCATCCGCTCTTCACGGCGTATCGGCGCGTCCGGGACGCGCTCGTCGCCGAGGGCCTGCACGAGGTGCGGCCACTGCCGTTCACCTCGGGCGCGGCGATGCCGTCGCCGGACGACGCCCTCGTGCGCGTCCGCAATCCGCTCGGCGAGGACGAGCCCTACCTCCGGCGCGAGGTGCTCGGGACGCTGGCCCGGCGCGCGGAATACAACCTGAACCGGATGCAGGGGGACGTGCGGCTCTTCGAGGTGGGCACCGTCTTCCTCCCGCAGGGCGCGGCGCTGCCGCGCGAGGAACAGCGCGTCGGTGTGCTGGTGATGGGCCGCCGGCGGCCGGCGCACTTCACCGAACCGCAGCCGCCGGCCTGGGACGAGTGGGATGCCAAGGCGCTCGCGGAGCGGCTCGCGCGCGTCGCGTTCCCCGATGCGGCGATCTCGCTCGTCGCCGCGGACGCGCCGGTGCTCTGGTCCGTGCGGGCCGGAGAGGCCACGGTCGGCACCGTCCGGCGGGTGGCCTTGGACGCACCGGTCTGGGCGAAGCCGGCCTTCGGCCTCGAGCTCACGCTCGGGGAGATGCCGAGTGCGCGGGTCGCGCCCGCGGGGGCGCACGCGCACGCGAGCGCCCCGGCGCGGCCCCGCGCGGCGGCCCCGATGCGCTACGTGCCGCTCCCCACGACCCCGGCGGCCGAGTTCGACCTCGCGCTGCTGGTACCCGAGGCGGTCACCTCCGCGCAGGTGGAGGTGCTGCTCCGGGCGACCTCCGGTCCCCAGCTCGAAGCGTGCACGCTGTTCGACGAGTTCCGCGGCGAGGGGATCCCGGCCGGGATGCGCTCGCTCGCCTGGCGATTGACCTTCCGCCATCCGGAGCGCACCCTTCGCGACAAGGAGATCGACGGGCGTCGCTCGCAGCTGCTGAAGACCCTGGAGGCACAGCTCGGTGTCCGACCGCGCACGGCCTGAATCCGAATCGAGGCTCGCCTACCGCGAGCTCGAGCACCTCGTCCGCAACCTGGGCGAGGAGCTCGCGACGTTCCGGCGGAGGGCGCATCAGGCCGAAGGACGGCTGAAGGCGCTCGGCACCTCGACGGCGGGCGATGCGAGTGCGGAGGAGCGCGTCGCGGCGCTCGAGGAGGAGAACGCGCGCCTCCGGGCGCGCCTGGCGCAGGCCACCACGCGTACGCGTGCGATGCTGGAGCGGGTCCGCTTCCTCCGGCAGCAGCACGTCCTCGGGGGCGACGCGTGACGACGCACTCCACGCGGGTCCGGATCGTCGGCGAGGAGTACACGATCCGCTCGGACGTGCCGCCCGAGGTCACGCGCGCCATCGCGGCGCATGTCGACGCGGCGATCCGGAAGGTGCTCGAGAGCCCGGCCATCACGGACCCGGGAAAGGCCGCGATCCTCGCGGCGATGTCCATCACCGACGAGCTCTTCCGCGAGCGCGCGGCTCAGGCCGACCTCGCCGAGGAGATGCGCGGGATGTCGAGCGAACTGCGCCGGTGGCTGCCGCCGGGGAAGCGGGGCGAGCAGACCGGCTGATCAGTCCTCGGGACCGAGGACCTCCCAGAGCGCATCGGCGAGCGCGCGGAGCGTGAACGGCTTCTGGAGCACGGCGACGCGGCCCAGACCGGCCACCCGGTCCTGCATGTCCGCCTCGAGGAATCCGCTGAGGATGAGCGCGGGCAGGTCGGCGCGCACGGAACGCATCCGGGCGAGCGCGTCATCACCGCCCATGCGCGGCATCGTGAGGTCGAGCGCGACGAGGTGCCAGCGCGCGGGATCGTGCACGACCTGCGCCAGCGCGTCGTCCCCGTCCTCGCAGCTCGTCACCGTCATCCCGAAGCGCTCGAACGCGCGGGCCAGCACCTTGCGGATCGACGGATCGTCGTCCGCGACGAGCACCTCGCCCCCGTGCAGCCAGGGCAGCGTGCGCGGGCCGCTGTCGGGCTCGTCGGCGGTGATCGGTCGGGAGGATCGCGGAGGGGCCACGTTGCTAATACGCAGTACAGCGCAGGATTGCGCAATAGGACCAATGGTTGTTCGTCGGCGAGGCCAGCGGTCCGACAGTCGAACCCACGCCAGGCGATGGCGAGTTGTCATCTCTACGTGAGGGAACCGCGATCCGCTGAAGTCGTGCCCGTCGTGCGCCGCCCGGTCCGGCAGCCCACCGCGCGTTGCGGAGCGTCGGGCAGGACGGTAGCTTCCCGACGAGTGGGTGCGAAGGCCCGTAGGTGCAAGCGCTTCCGGCAGTTACCCCGTCCCATCCCGCGCCCTTCGTCGGCGCCGGACCGGGCGGCCAGCCCCGGCGAGCGATTCCCGACCGGCCCTCCGCGCTCTCCCTTGGATCACGCGGCCCTCGCGGGCCGCCTTGAGCATAGAGCGTCATCATGGGAATCGAGCTGGCCATCGCGATCGCGATAGGCGCAACCCTCGTGGTCGCCTCTCCGGTCGCGTTCGTGTTCGGGCGCAAGCAGGGGCGGGCGGCGGAGGAGGCGGCCCGGCGGGCCGCCGGGCAATCCGCGGAGCAGGTCGCCAAGCGCATCGTGTCGGACGCGGAGCGCGAGGCCGAGTCCGCGAAGAAGCAGGCGCTGCTCACCGGGAAGGAAGAGGTGATGAAGGTCCGCGAGGCCTGGGAGCAGGAGGCCCGCAAGCGCCGCGAGGAGGTCGAGCGCGAGGAGAAGCGCGTCGTCGAGCGTGAGCAGCAGCTCGACAAGAAGGTGGATCTCGTCGACCAGAAGGAGCGGGAACTGGGGCGCCGGGCCAGCGAGCTCGGGCGCCGTGAGAAGCAGTTGGAGGAGAAGCAGGCGGAGCTCGATGGTCTGGTCGGGGAGGAACGCCGTCGGCTCGAGCAGCTGGCCGGCCTCTCCGCGACCGAGGCCAAGGCCGAGCTGATCCGCCGCCTCGAGGAGGAGGCGCAGGCGGATGCCGGCAACCGCATCCGCGAGATCCGTGAGTCCGCCAAGCGGAATGCCGACCGCGAGGCGAAGAAGATCGTCGCCCTCGCGGTGCAGCGCATCGCCGCCGAGCATACCGCCGAGATCACCGCGAGCGCGGTGGCGCTGCCGAAGGACGACATGAAGGGGCGCATCATCGGGCGCGAGGGCCGCAACATCCGCGCCTTCGAGCTCGCGACCGGGGTGGACGTGATCATCGACGACACGCCGGACACCGTGGTGGTGAGCTGCTTCGACCCCGTCCGTCGCGAGGTCGCCCGGCTGGCGCTCGAGAAGCTCGTCGCGGACGGCCGCATCCATCCGGGGCGCATCGAGGAGGTCGTCGAGAAGTCCCGCAAGGAGGTCGAGGCGGGCATCATCGAGACGGGCGAGCAGGCGGCGTACGAGGTCGGCGTCCACGGCCTGCACCCGGAGCTCATCAAGCTCATCGGCCGCATGAAGTGGCGGACCTCGTACGGCCAGAACATCCTGTTCCATTCGAAGGAGGTCGCGTTCCTCGCCGGCATCATGGCGGCCGAGCTCGGCCTCGACGTCGCGATGGCGAAGCGCGGCGCGCTGCTGCACGACGTGGGCAAGGTCCTGACGCACGACCACGAGGGCACCCACGTCCAGCTCGGGGTCGAGGTCGCGACCAAGTACGGCGAGCATCCGCTCGTCGTGAACTGCATCGCCGCGCACCACGACGACGTGCCCCATGAGAGCGAGGTCTCGGTGCTGGTGCAGGCCGCCGACGCGATCTCCGGATCGCGGCCGGGCGCGCGCCGCGAGGCGTTCGAGACGTACGTGAAGCGCCTCGAGGGCCTCGAGAAGATCGCCGCGAGTTACAAGGGTGTGGACCGCGTCTTCGCGATCCAGGCCGGGCGCGAGGTCCGCGTGATCGTGGACCCGGACAACGTGGACGACAACCGCATGCAATCGCTCACGGAGGAGATCGCGCGCCGGGTCGAGTCCGAGCTCCAGTATCCGGGCCAGATCAAGGTCGTCGCGATTCGCGAGAAGAGGGCCTCCGACATTGCCCGCTGAGCGCATCGACGGCGTCGCCATCGCGGCGAAGGTGCGGGCTCGGGTCGCCGCCGAGGCTGCCACCCTCGGCGCCCTCGGCGTGCAGCCGGGGCTCACGGTGGTGCTCGTCGGCGACGACCCCGCGAGCGCGTTCTACGTCGGGGCGAAGGAGAAGGCGTGCCGGGAGGCCGGGATGCGCGGCGAGACCATCCGACTTCCGGCCGCGACGCCGGAAGCCGAGTTGCTCGCCGTGATCGACCGCCTGAACGCGGATCCGGCCGTGCACGGCATCCTCGTCCAGATGCCGGTGCCGAAGCACATGGACCCGCAGAAGGTGATCCGCCGCATCGATCCGACGAAGGACGTCGACGGCTTCCACCCGGTGAATGCGGGCAAGGTGCTCATCGGCGACGCCGACGGCTTCGCGCCGTGCACGCCGGCGGGTGTGCAGGTGCTGCTCGCGGAGAGCGGGGTCGAGACGGCCGGGAAGGAGGCGGTCATCCTCGGGCGCTCGACCATCGTGGGCAAGCCGATGGCCGCCCTGCTGATGCAGGCGGGGCGGGGTGCCGACTGCACCGTCACCGTCTGCCATTCGCGCACGAAGGACCTCGCCGCGCACACGCGGCGCGCCGACATCCTCATCGCGGCGATCGGGCGGCCGGAGATGGTCACCGCCGACATGGTCAAGCCCGGGGCCGTGGTGATCGACGTCGGCATCAACCGCGTGGACGACCCGGCGACGAAGAAGGGGTACCGCATCGTCGGCGACGTGCGGTTCGACGAGGTCGCCGCGGTCGCGTCGCGGATCACGCCGGTCCCGGGCGGGGTCGGGCCGATGACGATCGCGATGCTGCTCGCGAACACGGTGCGCGCCGCGCGCCTGCGTCACGAGGGCGCGGCGCGCACGTGACGGCGCCCGGCGCCTCCGCCGCCGATGCGCTCTCGGTCCACGACCTGACGAGCGCCGCCAAGGACGTGCTCGAGGGCGCGTTCCCGCCGCTGTGGGTCCGCGCCGAGGTCTCCGGCTTCAAGGCGTACCCCAGCGGTCACTGGTACTTCACCCTCAAGGACGCCGAGGCGCAGGTCCCGGCGGTCGTGTGGAAGGGGAGCACGTTCCGGATCCGCGCGAAGCCGGCCGACGGCCTGCAGGTGCGCGCCTTCGGCCAGCTCACGGTCTGGCCGGTGAACGGCAAGATGCAGTTCGTCGTGACGGCGATCGAGGCCGACGGCGAGGGGCAGTGGCAGAAGCAGTTCGACGCGACGAAGGCGCGGCTGGAGAAGGACGGCCTGCTCGACCCGGCGCGGAAACGGGCGCTGCCGCGGTTCCCGCGCGGCGTGGCCGTCATCACGAGCAGCGAGGGGGCGGCGCTCCGTGACGTGCTCGCGGTGATCGGGAGACGGAACCCCTCGGTGCATGTCACGGTCATCCCGGCGCAGGTCCAGGGGGACGGCGCCCCGGAGTCGATCGTGGCGGCGCTCGCGACGCTCGGGCAGTGGGTGCGCGGCGACGCCGCGTGGCACGGACGTCCGCCGGTTCCCCCCGACGTCGTGATCATCGGGCGCGGCGGCGGCTCCCGCGAGGACCTCTGGGGCTTCAACCATGAGGCGGTGGCCCGCGCCATCGCCGCGTGTCCCATCCCCACCATCTCCGCCGTCGGCCACGAGACGGACGTGACGATCGCCGATCTCGTCGCCGACCTGCGGGCGGCGACGCCGAGCGCCGCGGCGGAGCATGCGGTGCCGGTGCTGGCCGAGGTGCGCGAGTTCGTCGCGCGCCTCGCAGGGCAGATGGCGGACGCGCTGGAGGACCGGGTGGTGCGCGGCCGCCGCGACCTCGCGGGGCGGGCGGATGCGTTGTCGCAGCGCGCCCGCCGCCTCGTCGAGCGGCGGCGCGACCGGGCGGCTCGCGTGGCGCAGCGGCTCGCGCAGGGTGGGCCGCGGGTCGTGGAGCGGCGGCGCGCTCGGCTGGCCGCGGCGACGGCGGCGCTCGAGGCCCGG
>JAIBBJ010000061.1 GCA_019694735.1 Gemmatimonadaceae bacterium
CGTCGGGCACGTCCTCAATATGTTGCGGCGCCGGGTGCGCCGCGGGTGCGCCGCGGGTGCGCCGCGGGTCGGCGCGGGGCGGCGCCTGTCGGCGTCGGAGCTCTGCGGCTCGGGCGCGGATCCTGCGCGCGCTAGCGCTTCCCGCGCGGCCGGTGCGACACGCGATGACGCGCGGCGGCCGCGTCGTCGTCGCCGTCGAGGTCGGTCGTGAACGAGACCGCCCGCACCTTCGCCTGCGGATGGGCCGGGTCCGGTGACGGGAGCTCGAGCTCGCCCGCGGCGCCCTCCTCGATGTACACGTACGCCTTGTGCGGCAGCTCGTGGCGGATGTCGGTGAGGACCGCCTGCACCTCGTCCAGCGTGACGTTGTGCTGGATGGTGAGCATCCAGCCGTCCGTCCCCGGGCAGCGCGTGAAGTGCACGTTCCCGCCGGTCGGGTGGCGCGTGGGCTCCGCGTTGTGGAGCCGGAGGACGGCGGGGAGGCCGGCGAGGGCGAACTTCGCCTGCGCCGGGGTCGGCGTGGGCGCGTACTCGAGGTGGAACTCGATCTCGCGTTCCAGCTCGCCGTGTCCCGCCACGCACGTCTCGGTGCCCGCGCCACGGACGCGGAACTCGAGGACGGACGGGAAGTGGAACTTGAGACCGCTCACGAACCCTCCTGGGCGGCCCGCGGGCCCCCGGTGGCCCCGTGCCCGGCGCGGTCGCGTCAGGTCAGGTGAGCCATCCGTCAGTATCGGCCCGACGGGCCAGGAGGATGAGCCCCACCGCGACGAGCAGCACCGTGGCCTGCAGCCCGATCACCGCGCCGGTCACCGCGGCGGTGAACTCGGCCTTGGTGAAGAGCGCGAGGTCCTGCACGATCAGCGCGAGCAGGCTCGCGAGCAGGAGGCCGCGCGCCCACCGGCGCTTGAGCACGAGGCCGAGCGCGCCCAGCACGCCGGCCCACACGGCGATCGCGTACACGGCCACGAACCAGGCCGGCCGCGACTCGTACAGCGCCCGCTGCGCCGGGGTGAGCGCCGCGACCGCCTCCGGCGACATCATCACGTCCATCAGGTAGGCGCTCGCTCCCATCAGGTTCCAGAGGAGCGCGACGATCGCGACGGGGGTGAACCACTTCGGGAGCGGGGTCGAGCCGGACACGTGGGCCTCGGGGGAGGAAGACGCCGCGAGCATACGACGCCCGCTGCGCCGGGGCAAGCAGATGCCGCGCCGGGGCCGCGCGGGGTCGGTGGGGGGCGCCCCGCGGCGCGGGTCAGGGCCGCCGCGTGATCCGCTCGGCCGGGATCGGGTTGTCCGGCCGCTCGGTGTCCCACATGACCGAGAGGATGTACCAGCGGCTCCCGTCGGAGAACAACTGGATGCTGTTGATGCCGCGCTGGAAGGGGGCGTCCGCCGGCGCGAAGCGCGAGTCGTACACGCTCATCACCTGCACCACCTGGCCGAACCTGTCCGTCGTGCGCCCGATCTCGCGCTCGAAGAAGCCGTTCGCCATCAGTCCCGGCCCCGCGGCGGCGATGTACTCCTCCACGCTCCAGTTGCGCAGCACCGGCTTCCCGTCGCGGGTCAGTCCGGTGGGGATGAATCGCGCGTGGGGTCCCATCAGGGTGCGGAGCCGGTCGAAGTCGCGCGGCGCACCCTTCGGGCCGGAGATCGAGGCGTAGAGCGCGCCGAGGATCCCGTCGAGGGTGCCGACGTCCGCCGGGTCGGCGGCGCGCGGCGCGGCGGTGGGCGCCGCCGCGGCCGCAGGGGGCGACGTGGGAGCCGGGGTGGTTTGCGATGCGGCGTGGCAGGGGGCGATCGCGAGGAGGACGATCGCGGCGAGGAGCGGTAGGCGGCGCATGGGCGGGGTCGGGGACTCGGCACGCTCGCCCCGCGACGCGGTCGGTGGCCGCGCGCGCGGGACCGACCGTCCTGCGGGTGGGTCGGGCCGTGCGCGGCCCCTCAGGGACAGAGCGCCGCCGCCTCGCGCAGCTCGCGCCAGCTGATCACCTCGATGTTGCGCGCCCGCGCCATCGCCCGGAGCGCATCTGCATCCACGAGCGCCGCATCCCGCGCCCGCCACGCCGCATCGTACTCCACGTGGTCGCGGTACCGCCGCCGTTCCTCCGCGCCGGCATCACCGAGGTGCACGAGCAGGAGCGTGACGCCGGGCCGCATCCAGTCGAAGAGCTGCGCGTACGCCGCCTCCCACCGCTCCGGCGGCACCGACGGGTCGATGCTCACCAGGTCCGCGAGCGCCGGCTGCCCGTCCGCGAGCGCGTCCGCGAGGTACGGGAACCGGCCGAAGAACGTCTCCGGCACCGGGATCGCGAGGCAGTCGCGCCGCGCGACGCGGCGGAGCACGGCGAACCGCTCGCGCCCGTGGAACAGGAGGGCGCCCTGGTGCGAGTCGAGGTGCGTGAGGCGCACGCCGAGGGCGCGGGCGCTGGTCAGCTGCGCCGCGAGTTCGCGTTCGAGCTCGAGCGTGTCCGGTGCCGGCGGCGTGCGGAGGTGCAGCGTCCCGTCGGCATCCACGAGCGACGGCACGGACGCCGCGCCGGCCGCCGGGACGAAGCGCATCGCCGGGGTCTCGCTGGTGAGCGCGAGGTGCAGCCCGAGGTCGAAGCGGTCGCCGGGCCGCAGCGCGGCGACGAAGTCCGCGACGCTCTCGCCGACGGTGACGAACGACGCCGAGCTCACGTGGCCCGCGGCCAGCGCCCGCAGGGTCGCCCGGTCGGCGCCGGGCGACATCCCCGCGTCGTCGGCGTGGATGATGACGAGGCGCGCGGTGTCCGGCCGGCCGAGCCGGCGGAGGAGTGCGCGCGCCGCCTGCGCCTCCGAGGTGGCCGCGCCGAGGACGAGCAGCGCGCCGAGTGCGAGCAGTCGCCTCATGGCGCGGCCCACAGCCGCTGCAGGGCGAAGTACACCGGCTTCAGGTACGTGTGGTACGCAGGGGTCTCCCAGGTCGGCCACTCCCAGAGCGGGAAGCGCTCGCGCGGCCAGTTGCCGTACGCATCGAGCGCGGGGAGCGCGCCCAGCACGTCGGGGCCGGGCGTCCACGCCACGATGCCGAAGTGGAATCCCTCGGTGGGCACGCCGACCAGCACGGAGCGCGGGCCGTCCCGGCGCCCGAGCGCGACCTCGGGTTCGCTCTCGCTCACGACGAGGCGCGACGACGGGTCGCTCACGTTCAGCAGCGCCCACGGCAACCGCACCTGGATCGTGCCGCTCGGCGCGTCGTACCACCAGTCGGCGTTGGAGTCCTCACGCGCGCGGCCGTTGACCAGGCGCCCGACCGTGAGCCCTTGGCCACGCACCTGCACCCCCGCGCTCGTGAACCGCGGCCGGTTGGTGAGCGCCCAGAGCGGGTCGAAGACCCCGTCGGCGCGCCGCTGCGGGTAGAGCGGGCGCCGGAAATGCTCGCCGAAGTGCGCGCCGCTGCCGGTCAGCCGCTCGGGCATGTACGGCAGGTAGTCGGGCGTGACCTCCAACCGCGCATCACGCGGGCCGTCGATGGACACGAGGTATTCCCATCCGATCGCACTGCGGATCCCCGAGAACGGGAGCACGGTCTGGCCGCGGAAGGCGTCGTGCGTGTCGATCGCGATCTGCAGGCGCACGCGCGGCCACGGGAACGGCCGGCCGCGCCAGGCGGGCGACTCCAGCGCGAGGTACACGTACGCCGCGTCCTGCCCCACGCGGAGCGTGGCGGAGTCGGCACCGACGAGCCGGCCCGCCGCGACCGCGCGCAGCGCCTGCCACCGCGCGGCGGGCCCACCGGGCAGCGGCACGGTCGCTGAGTCGCCGGCGCGCACCGCGAGGACCCCGTAGTGCTCCTCCGAGCTCATCACGTTGTGCCAGAGCCGCCCGCGCTCGGCGGGCAGCTCGGTGCCCATCGTGAACCAGTTCCGCTTGAACCACTCGTCCATCCACGCGAACACGATCGCGCCCGCCGCCCCCGCCTCGCGGATCTCCCGGGCGAGCCGCACGTCCGCCGCGGCGACCGCCTGCTCCGAGAGTCCGCCGTGGTGCCACCCCTGCGGCTGCAGGTGCGCGTTCCCCCGGCTCGAGGGGACCCCGAACTCCGCCACCACGAGCGGGATCCCGCGGTGTGCGCGCCGCAGGTCCTGCAGGTAGCCGAAGAAGTTCGAGCGCCCGAGCGAGGAAGCCGCGCGCGCGTACCCGGGGTCGTAGAGCATGAAGTCCGGGTAGTACGGGTACACGTGGTAGCTCGCGAACCAGCCGGCCCGGTTGCGCGCGGTGCGCCGCACGCGGGACGGGTCGAGCGACACGCCCTCCTCCTCGTGCACCGGCGGCGCCCCCGGGTCGCGGTCGTACGTGAGCCCGCGATACCGCATCTGCTGGTCGTACGACGTCTCGGTCGGATGGACGATGGGGTCGGTCGTCGGCCAGTTGGTGTACGCGATCGGCCGCTGGGCGCCGTAGCGCGCGTCCTCGTACGACACCAGCAGGTCGCACTGGCGGACCATCCAGACCTCGGTCGGCGATCCCTCGGCGATCGTGAAGTGGGTGCCGGCGAAGGCGCGGGCCGCGCCCGGCTTCTCGTTGAACCCGACGATCGAGTAGGGCTCCCACTCGCGGCCGAGGATGTAGGCGATGGTCCACGGCGAGACATCGGCGTCGAAGCGCCCGCTGGCGTGCCCGGCCTGCGGCGGCAGCGTCGCGGCGCCGTGCAGCACGTCCACGACGTCGCGGATCGCCTGCGCGAAGCCCGCGTTGAAGCCGGGGTCGTCGAAGTCGTCGCC
>JAIBBJ010000114.1 GCA_019694735.1 Gemmatimonadaceae bacterium
TGACCGGCGAGGTCTTCACGGCGATGACCATCGCGCGGGCGAGCGTGCAGCGGAAGGACGCCGCGCTGGCGGACTCGGCGCGGCGGGTCGCGACGCGGGCCGAGGGCGACCCGATGATCGACAAGCCCCGCGAGCTCGTCTACTTCGCGTCGGTGGTCTCCGTGATCCTCGGGGACGCGGATGAGTGGCAGCGCCGGCTCACCGAGTACCTCTCCGTGAATCCCGAGCTGAAGGTGGAGGCGCTCCGGCGCGAGCCCGGGTGGTGGTTCCGTCCGGTCGCGCAGACGCCGGAGTGGCGGCGGCTGGTCGGCGGCGAGAGTCCCTGACGGGTCCCGGCAACGTGGAGGGGGCGCCACACGACTGTGGCGTGACAGGTCGTCCGGCCCGAACGGACCCCGCAGAAGTGGACATGCCGCCCGTCCGGGGAATCCCGGCGGGCGGCATCGGTTTTGCTCATATTGTGACGGTCCTTCCTGTCCTTTGGGTCGGTTTCGGGCTTCGGGCCCGTTGCGATCACTGGGCTTCCACCAGGAGTCCGTCCTCATGATCCGTCCCGTCCGTTCCGCGGTGATCGCCCTCGTTGCCGTCCTCGCGGTGGCCTGCGGCGAGACGCCGACCGGTACCGAGCTCCGCCGCGATGGCCGTGCTGCGGCGCTGGTGCCCGGCACCTGCACGACCCTCGAGGCGATGGCCGAGCAGGCCAAGGTCCTCTACTCGCACACGAGCACGCCGACCGTCAATGACATCAAGGCGCAACTCGCCGCGATGGACTACAACGTCGCGCGCGGCCGCTTCGCCCTCGCCGAGAAGAGCGCGTCGGACGTCGTCGCCATCACGCTGCGGAAGCACAACGAGGGCAGCCTGGGCGGGACCGATGCCGACGTGCGCGCCTTCGTCAATGCGGTGCTGTGCTTCGCCGGCATCGACATCGACCTGAACACGCCGGATGACACCTACCTGGTGCAGCCGGCGGACACCGAGCAGGTGGTGACCAACACCGAGGGCACGGTCGGCGTCGAGTTCCCGGCCGGTCCGGTCGCCGAGCCGACGCTGATCACGTTCGAGCCGATCGTCGACGAGTTCGTGGATCCGGGCGAGGGTCCGCTGCAGACCAAGCTCGACCAGTATCCCGGGTTCGTCCGCATCGTGAAGACGTCCGCCACGAACGCGCCGCTCCTGCAGCCGGTCGTCGTCGCCGTGTGTCCCCAGGGCGTCATCCCGCCCGAGGTGCGCGCGCGGCTCCGGCTCGGCCACGGCGCGTCGTACGGCTTCGAGGTGACCCCGGCGGCGGAGGCCGACTTCCTCACCTGCCCGGTCGAGACCGGCCAGGCCCGTGCCGGCAGCATGTGGGACCGCCTCGTGGATGCGGTCCTCCCGCAGCGCGCGCACGCGTACCAGTCGAATGAGTTCGGCGGCGGGGTCGGCGGCACGGTCACCGAGTTCAGCCCGCTCGCGCCGGTCGACCCGCAGCTCGAGTTCGGCGGCGGCGTCGGCGGGACCGTGACGGAGTTCGTGCGCGTGCCGTTCGCGAAGTTCACCGCGCCGGGAGCGGTCGCGTCGATCACCGGGCCGTGCGCGAACCCGATCGAAGGGGCGATGGGCTCGCCGGTCCGCGACGAGTGCCGTCCGTACGTGACGATCCGCACGCGCCTCGGCACGCCGTTCTCGAACGTGCCGGTGACGTGGAGCGTCCTGCAGGGCGGCGGCACGATCGCCGCCAACACCGGGGCGTGCGGTCCCTTCGCCGCGACGGCGGCGACGACCACCGGCCTCAACGGCGGCGCCGGCGTCTGCTGGACCCTCGGCGCCGTGGGCGCGAACCAGGTGCGCGCGGTGCCCTCGCTCGGGGGCGATGCCGTCGAGGGCGTGACGTTCTCGCAGTCGGCGGTCCTGTTCAATGCGATCGCCAATCCGCCGGCGGGCCTGGTGTTCTCCATCCAGCCGCCGGCGGTCATCCCGGCGTATCCGCCGGTGACGGTGCAGGTGACGGTGGTCGACAAGAACGGCGAGCGCGTCCACGCCTCGAACGACCGCGTCTACCTCCGGCCCAACCAGTTCACGTTCCGCGACGGCCAGACCGAGGCGAACGTGAAGGCCGTCGCCGGCCTCGCGACCTTCTCGATGGTCATCCCGAAGCCGGCGGCGGGGTACTCGCTCATCACCTCCGCGCCGCTCTCGACGTGGGCCATCGCGGGGGCGGTGTCGAATCCGTTCACCGTCGTGCCGGGTGAACCGTTCAACATCCTGCCGCAGGCGGGCAACAACGTCACCGCGCCGGTCGGCACGGTCGTGCCGGTCCGCGTGCGGGTGGTCGACCGCGTGGGCAATCCGGTGCCGGGGGCGACGCTGAACTGGAGCGTGGCGGCCGGGTCGCCGGGGAGCGTGACCCCGCCCAGCGCCGTCACGGATGCGAACGGGGAGGCCACGGCGAGCTGGACCCTCGGGCGCGGCGCCCAGAAGATCCGTGCCGCGCTGACCTCGGGCTCGCTGCTCGTGGTGTCGCTCAGTGCGACGGGCACGGCGCCGTGACCCGGCGGTGATGCGGGAATGACGACGGCCCCGGGCATCCGCCCGGGGCCGTCGTCATTCCGTGGTCGCCGCGTCGGGCGGACGGCTCCGGCGCCTACCGCCGGCTGCCCGTCCAGATCGCGATCAGCCCGCACCCCTGCGACATCCGCGACCCGGCCGCGCGCTGCAGCTCGACCGGGATCGAGTTGTTGCTCGCGTACACCTCGATCGCCGCGACCGAGTTGATGTTGATCACGTCGTCGATCGCGGCGAGGGTCCGCACCGGCGGCGCGTTCGGGTTGCCGACCGCCTCCTCGTAGGTGCCGAGCACCCGCTGTCCGTCGAGGAGGATGGTCATCGCGCACATGATGCCCCGGCCGAGGAGCACCTGCTTGCCGTTGTTGGGCGTCACCTTCACGTAGCTGTCGCCGGCGAACACCTGCGTGAGGCGGATCGGGTTCCGGAGCTCGAGGTCCTCGGGCGTGATGAACCGCGCGGTGTACGCCCCCCGCTGGATCCGCTCGACGCGGTCGTAGAACCCGGTGCGCGCGAGCGGCGTGTCGCGCCGGCCGTTGATCGTGACCGGGTCGAGCGCGCGCGGGAGCGGCACGAGGTCGGCGAGGAAGTAGTCCTTCCCCTCGGGGCGCTTCGCCCATCCCTCGTATGGCTGGAAGCCGATGCGCCGCGCGGTGACGTTGAGCGAGTCGGCCGGCTTCACGTTGAACGTGACGCGGCCGGAATCGTCGGCGATGCGCGACTGGCCGCGGCCCACCTGCACGACCGCGAACGGGATCGCGTTCCCGCGGACGTCGGTGACCTGGATGCGCACCTGGTCGGTGCTCCCCTGCGCGGGCAGCAGGGCCGGGGCCGCGAGGGCGGCGGCGAGGAGGAGGGAACGGGCGGAGGACGGGCGCATGGGACCGGTGGGCTCGGGACGCGGCGCGGGGCCGCCGGAGTGTAGCCCGGCGGCCCCGCCTATTCTACTCCGTCCGCGCGCTCCCGGGTCCCGGAGGCTTCCGGCCGCCCGTCAGGCTACGACGGCCAGTGGCTCGCCGGGCTCCTTGGCCGGCTCCGGTAGCAGGGCGAGCTGGAGCACCTCCTCCAGCGACCCCACGAAGTGGAAGCGCAGCTTGCCGCGGGCCTCGTCGGGCACGTCCTCGACGTCGGCCTCATTGTCCTTCGGCAGGATCACGTCGGTGATCCCGGCGCGGAGGGCGCCGAGCACCTTCTCCTTCACGCCGCCGATCGGGAGCACGCGGCCGCGCAGCGAGATCTCGCCGGTCATCGCGAGATCCTTCCGCACCGGCCGCCCGCTCAGTTCGGAGGCGAGCGCGGTGCTGATCGCGACACCGGCCGAGGGCCCGTCCTTGGGGATCGCGCCGGCGGGGACGTGGATGTGCGTCTCGACGGTCCCGAGGCGCGTGCGCGGGATGCCGAGGCGCTCGGCGTTCTTCGTGACGTAGGTGAAGGCCGCGCGCGCGGACTCCTTCATCACGTCGCCGAGCTGTCCGGTGAGGATGAGCGCCACGGGCGCGCCGCCGCCGTTGCCGTCGGTGCCCTGCGGCGCGGCGAGCGGGCGCACCGACGCCTCGACGAACATGATGTCGCCGCCCATCGGCGTGTAGTACATGCCGGTCGCGATGCCGACCTCGTGCGCCACGTTCGCCTTCTCCGGGTGCACCTTCGGCCGGCCGAGCAGGTCGCGGACCTCCTCGGCGCTGATGACGCCGTCCACCGTCGGGTCCTCGCCGGTCCTGGTGGCGATGCGGCGGGCGATCTTGCGGGCGACCTTGCCGACCTCGCGCTCGAGCTGGCGGACGCCGCTCTCGCGGGTGTACTGCGACACGAGCGACTGGATCGCCTCGTCGGTGAACGTGACCTGCTTGTCGGCGAGCCCGTTCTCCTCCATCTGGCGCGGGATCAGGTACTTCTTCGCGATCTCGGCCTTCTCGCGCTCGGTGTAGCCCGCGAACTCGACCACCTCCATGCGGTCGAGCAGCGGCCCGGGGATGTTCTGCGGGAAGTTCGCCGTCGCGATGAACAGCACCTCGCTGAGGTCGAACGGCACGCCGAGGTAGTGGTCGGTGAACGAGTCGTTCTGCGCCGGGTCGAGCACCTCGAGCAGCGCGCTCGACGGGTCGCCCTGGAACGACTGGCCGAGCTTGTCGACCTCGTCGAGCAGGAAGACGGGGTTCTTGGTGCCGGCCTGCTTCATCCCCTGGATGATGCGGC
>JAIBBJ010000026.1 GCA_019694735.1 Gemmatimonadaceae bacterium
GGCCGCCCCGGCCTCGGGCGTGTCGCCCCCGCAGGCCGCGGCGAGGAGGGACAGCATCGCGACGCCGGAGGCGGCGCGCAGGGAACGCAGGGTCATCGGGGTCATCGCGTGGTCCCGACGGCGACGTGCGAGCCGTCGGGGAGCGGGATCGGCCGCGCGCGCACGCGCGCGTACTCGGCCACCGCCAGGTAGAGGTCGTGGGTCGCGCGCGCCTCGGTGGAGCGCGCGATGAGGAGGGCCAGCTGGGCGTCGGACACCTCGAGCTGCGTGCCGATGCCGCGGCCGAAGCGCATCGTGGCCAGTTCGAACGCCTCGGCGGCCTCGCGGACGTTGCCGGCGCGGGCCGCGAAGGTCGCCTGGGCGCGCACGAGCTCGGCGCGCGCCTGCGCGACGTCGATCGCCGCCTGCTCGCGCGCCTGGCGCACCTGCAGGTCGGCCACGCGCGCCTGCGCCTGCGCGACGTCGATCGCCCCCTTCGCACGGAGGCCGTCGAAGAGCGGCCACGCGAGCTGGATGTTGAAGCTGCGGTCCGGGAACCAGCCATTGTTCTGGCAGGGCCGCGTCGCCGTCGCCGGGTTGGCGCAGAAGCTCAGCGATGTCTCGCCCATCCGTGTCGGGAGGCCGTTCAGGGCCGGGAGGGCGAGGTAGCCGACGTTGAGGTTCGCCGTGATCGTCGGCAGCACGTCGGCGCGGGCCACCTTCACCGCCGCCTCGCGCGCGCTCGCCGTGAGCTCGATCGCGTGGACGCTCGGGCGCACGCCGGCCGGGGCTGCGTCGGCGAGGGCCGCCTCCGCGAGCGGCGTCACCGCCGCGGGGTCGAGCACCGTCGCGAGGGCGATCGGGCGCTCGAGCGGGATCTGCAGCAACCGCTTGAACTCCAGCTCCGCGGCCTGGCGGTCGCTCTCCGCCTGCAGCGCGGCCGGCTCGAGGTTCTGCCGCTCCACCCGTGCGCGGAGCACGTCGTAGCGCGACGCGCGACCCGAGCGCTCGAGTTGCTCCACCTGCGCGAGCCGCTGGTCGGCGATCTCGAGGTTGCGGCGCTGGATCCCGGCGAGCTGGCCCGCGAGCGCGACGCCGAGGTAGACGCGCTGGGCGTCCACCGCGAGCCCGACGCGGGTCTCGTCGCGCGTGAGGCGCGCCGCGCGCTCGGTGCGCGCCGCGACCTGCGTGGCGCCGACGATGCGGCCGCCCTGGAAGAAGGCGTGGCTGAGCTGGAGGCTCGACGTGTACGTGAAGCTCTGGCCGAAGACGTTGCCGACGATCAGCGCACGGGCGTTCTCGACCTGCTGCACGTAGCTCGAGGTGAGGCGGAGCTGGGGCAGGCCGGCGGCGCGGGAGGAGGTGACCTGCGCGTCGGCGACCTCGACCTGCGCGCTCGCGATCCGGGCCTCGTCGGAGGCGCGCAGCATCCGCTCGACGGCCTCATTCAGCGTCAGGCGGAGCGTGTCCGGGTCCTGCCCCGGGAGGGCGGCCGGGAGGGCCGTCGCACCGGCGAGGAGGAGTCCGAGGAAGGGGCGGAGGGAAATCATCAGAGACAGTAACGCGGACCCCGGGGGGAGTGTTCAGGGTCCAGGGCGGGGAACGGGGGGTCAGGAAAGACGCGACGGGGGCCCGGCGCTCGCGGAGCGCCGGGCCCCCGGTCCCGCCGGCCGCCGCGGGGCGGCGGCCGATCGGCTACTCGGGGACCGCGTCGATGAACGACAGGGTCTTGCGTCGGGTCACGACCGTCTTGAGGACGGCGAAGATCTCGGGGTCGAGCGTCATCCCCACCCGCTCCTCGAGGAACTTCAGGGCCTCGGCCGGCGAGAGGGGGTCACGCCAGGCGCGGTGCGAAACGAGCGCGTCGTAGGCATCGGCGGCGTGGAGGATGCGGCCGCCGAGCGAGATCTCCTCGCCGGCGATGCCCCGCGGGTAGCCGGCCCCGTTCCAGTGCTCGTGGTGGTCCTGGATGGCGGGGAGCAGGTGCGCGATGGGCTTGATGGCACCCAGGATCTCGAGCCCGATCTGCACGTGCGACTTCACGTGGTCGAACTCCTCGGCCGTCAGGGTGCCGGGCTTGTTCAGCACCGACTCGCGGAGCCCGATCTTGCCGATGTCCATCAGGCGCCCGGCGGTACGCATGTTCTCGATCTCGTCGTCGGACAGCCCGAGCGCGGACGCGATGGAGGCGGCGAGGTCGGCGACGCGGTCGGAGTGGCCGCGGAGGAACGGATCCTTCGCCTCCTGCGCCTTCACCAACGCCTGCACCACGTCCACCACCATGCCGTTGAGGAGCGCGCGCTCGCGGTTGAGCTCCTCGGTCTGCGCGGCGACCTCCTCGCGGATGAGGCGCTCGACCTTGCGCTGCTCGATGGCGAGGTCGCGCTTGTGCAGCACGCGCTCGACGGCGGCGGCGAGATCGGACAGCTCGATGGGCTTCATCAAGTAGTCCATCGCGCCGTGGGCGAGCGCCTCGGTGGCGGTCGGGGCGTCGTTGACCGCCGTCAGCATCATGATCGCGAGCTCGGCGTCGAGCGCGAGGGCCGCGGGCACGAGCGCGAGACCGGTCATGCCGGGCATCCGCACGTCGGCCAGCATGAGCACATGCTTCTCGCGCTCGAGGGCGTCGAGGGCGGCGGGGCCGGAGTCGGCGGTCGTGACCTCGTAGCCCTTGGACCGCAGGAACTTCGCGATCGCCGAGCGGATCAACTCCTCGTCATCGACAAGGAGGATCCGGCGCACCTGGGGCTCGGTGATGGCCCGGATGGCGCGCGAGAGGCGGCTGGGTTGGGAGATCCGGCGTTCGGTCATTCGGAGTCGGGTCGAACGGGCGGTCGAAGGAGCGGCCCGCCCTTCAAGATGCCCACTTCGTGCGGTCGCCGCCATCTTGGCCTTGGGGGTCGAGGCTGGCAAGGGAGCGACGGGCTCGCGCGAGCGGGTGGAGCGGGTCGAACGGGTCGAACGGTCGCCGGGCGACGTGTCCGGCCGTACCCAGCGGACGCCACGCGCGTTCCCTGCGTTCGACAGCCAACCCTAGTGTCGGCCGTGCCGAACGTGCGCGCGGCGGTTTCGGGTCCGCCGGCGGGATTCGTTGGTCGGGGACGTCGCACCGGAGCGGGTGAATCCAGTTGGAACCATCAACCAGTATCCGCTCTACTAGCGTCACAGTGGCGCGTGTGTGACGGTCTACTGTCATCAAATGGCCCTACCGTGGACCGACTGGGCCGGCGATGGACGGGTTCGTCGCCTCCCGCAGCGCCGCCGTGATGTCCGGGTCGTGGTCGAGATATTCGGTGAGGCGCTTCGCCCGCTCGCGGTCCGCGACGTCCGTCAGGTGCTTCGCGAAGCGCTCGCGCGCCGCCCGGTCCCCGACCATCCCCGCCGAGCGCATCGCGAGGATGAGCCCGAGCAGATGGTCGGGCGCTTCCTTCAGGATGGTGTCCGCCTGCGCCCGCGCCATCGCGCCGTCGCCGCTCACCATCCCGAGGAGGCCGAGATCGTACCGGCGGTGCGCATCGAGCGGGGCGAGGGCGAGCTGGCTCTGGATCGCCATCGGCGCGAAGAAAGCGACGGAGTCGCTCTTCCCCTCGCTCACGTACGTCATCACGCGCTGGAAGAGCCGGTCGGCCCGCTCGGCCGGGCTCATCTGCGAGATGTCTGGCGCGCGGCCCTCCCCGGCCGCGACCGGCCCCGCCGCCGACGCAGCCGCACCGGGACGGGAGCGCCCGATGTTCTGGCCCACGATGAACGCGAGTAGGCAGAGGAGCGCGATGCCGGCGACGGCCCAGGGCAGGACCTGCTGCGCGCTGCCGCCGGTCGGGGCGGCGGCACGCGGCGCGGAGCCGTCGGTGGGCGTGCCGCACCGATGGCAGAAGCGGACCCCGTCGCGGAGCGGGGTGCCGCAGGCGGTGCAGAAGCGGGAAGCGGTCATCCCCGAAAGCTAATCGCTCCCGCTGCGGGACCGTGGCGCCCGTGCACGGTCCGCCCCGATATTGCGGCCATGACCGCCCCACGCCCGATCCCCGCCGACCTGCACGGCGCGACCGCGAAGGACATCCTCGAGCTCGCGCACGCGCATCAGGTGCGCTTCCTGCGCCTCCAGTTCACCGACATCCTCGGCGTGAACAAGAACGTCGAGGTGCCGGCGTCGCAGTTCCAGAAGGCGCTCGCGGGCGACATCCTCTTCGACGGCTCGTCGATCGAGGGGTTCGTGCGGGTCGAGGAGTCGGACATGCTGCTGCAGCCGGACCTCGCCACGTTCCGCGTCTTCCCCTGGGGCGACCCGCATGCGCGCGTGGCGCGCGTGATCTGCGACGTGACGTCACCCGACGGCGCCGCGTTCCCCGGCGACCCGCGCCAGGTCCTCAAGCGGCAGGTCGCGCGGGCCGCGCAGATGGGCTACGTGATGAACGCCGGCATGGAGGCGGAGTTCTTCCTCTTCAAGCAGCCCGCCGACGGCAGCGCGGCCACCACGACACACGACGTGGGCGGCTACTTCGACCTCGCGCCGATGGACCGGGGCGAGGAGGCCCGCCGCGCGATCGTCGCGACGCTCGAGCAGATGGGCTTCGAGGTCGAGGCGGCCCACCACGAGGTCGCGCACGGGCAGCACGAGATCGACTTCCGCTACGCCGACGCGATCCGCACGGCCGACAACATCGCGACCTTCCGCTTCGTCGTGAAGCACGTCGCGCAGCAGTTCGGGCTGATGGCGTCGTTCATGCCGAAGCCGATCTACGGCCAGAACGGCAGCGGCATGCACACGCACCAGTCCCTCTTCACGAAGGGCGAGAACGCGTTCTTCGACCCCAAGGGCCAGTACCAGCTCTCGACCGTCGCGCACCACTACATCGGCGGCCTGCTCAAGCATGCGCGCGGGATGAGCGCCATCACCAACCCGCTCGTGAACTCGTACAAGCGGCTCGTGCCGGGCTACGAGGCGCCGGTGAACGTCGCCTGGTCCATGCGCAACCGCTCGCCGCTCATCCGCGTGCCGGAGCGCCGCGGTACCGGCACGCGCGTGGAGCTCCGCTCGCCCGACCCGGCGGCCAATCCCTACCTCGCGCTCGCGGTGATGCTCGCCGCCGGCCTCGATGGCATCGAGACGCAGGCCTCGAGCCGGGAGCCGGTGAACGAGAACATCTGGGAGATGAGCTTCCGCGAGCGGCGCCGGCTGCGCATCGACGACCTCCCGACCGACCTCAACGAGGCGTGCGACGAGCTCGAGAAGGACGCCGAGATCCAGGCGGCCCTCGGCCCGCACGTGACCGAGCACTTCCTCGCCGCGAAGCGGGAGGAGTGGCGCGCGTACATCTCCCAGGTCTCGGCCTGGGAGCTCGACCAGTACCTCGCGAAGTACTGACCGCCGGCCGGGGCCGCCGTCGCGGCCGGTCCGGCGCGGGGCCGCGGCCCCGTCGTGGCGACAGGGAGTGCCTTCAGGGTTTCCCGTGCGCGCGTTGCGGGGTTCGCTCTCGCCGCCGCCGCGCGCGTCGGTGCACCGTGGACGTGGCCCTGGTGGAGGTGCCCGTGTACGGAGCGATCGTGGTCCCGGTGGACGGCTCCCGGCTCGCCGAGCGCGCACTCGCGCTGGCGATCCCGCTCGCGGAGCAGCATGGCGCGGCGCTCGTGCTCGCCCATGCGCATGAGCCGCCGTTGCCGCTGATGGTCGGGGGCGGCGCGCCGGTGCGCGATGCCGCGCTCGACGCGACGCAGCGCGCCGAGGCGGTGCTCTACACCGAGAAGCTCGCCAAGCGCGTTGCGAAGCTGACGCGCGTGCCCGTGCGCGGCCTGTTCCGCGACGGCAAGGTCGTGCCTGCGCTCGCCACGCTCGTGCGCGAGACGCACGCCGGCCTCGTGGTGATGAGCACCCATGGCCGCGGCGGCTTCCAGCGCTTCTGGCTCGGCAGCGTCGCCGACGCCTTCGTGCGGCAGGCCACCGTGCCGGTGCTGCTGGTGCGTGGGACGCGGCCACCCGCCAAGCGGCTCGCGGGCGCGGCCCCGTTCGTCCGCGCGCTGGTGCCGGTGGACGGCTCGCGCCGCGCCGAGCATGCCGTCGAGGCGGCGAAGGGGCTGCTCGGCCGCGGCCCCGCACGGCTCACCCTGCTGCACGTGGTGCATCCGATGTCGGCGCTGGCCGGCCAGAACCTCAAGCGCGCACCGGAGGAGGAGGTGGTCGCGACCTACCTCGAGCCGCTCGCGCGGCGCACGGCGACCCCGACGCTCGACGTGCGTCTCGACGTGAAGGTGGAGGCGAACGTCGCCCGCGTCGTGATGGATGCCGTGGAGGCGCACGACGCCGACGTGATCGCACTCGCGGGGCAGGGGCTGAGCGGCGTGCAGCGGCTGCTGGTGGGATCGGTCGCGGACAAGCTCATCCGCACCGCCCCGGTGCCGGTGCTGGTGGTGCCGACACACGCCGAAGGCGCTACGATTCACGGATGACGTTCCGCTCCCTCCGGCCGCTGCTCGCGGCGGCCGCCCTCGGCGTGGCCGCCTGTGCCGGCGGCGCGCGGCCCGCCGATCCTGCGGCCGCGCCCGCCGCCGATCCGTCGCTCGCCGGGCCGCAGGGCGAGGTGGAGCGCACGACCTTCGCGCCCGACCTCAACGTGGTGCTGCTCGCGATGACGCGGCTCCCCACGGGCATCTACTACCGCGACATCGACATCGGTACCGGCGTGCCGGCCGCCCCCGGCCGCGAGGTGCTCGTCTCGTACGTCGCGAACCTCGCTGACGGTACCGAGGTGGACCGCACCGAGCCCGGCGCGCGTCCCCTCGCCTTCACCGTCGGCGACGGCGTCGTCATCCGCGGTTGGGACCTCGGCGTGCGCGGGATGCGCGTCGGCGGGACCCGCCAGCTCGTCGTGCCGTCGCGCTATGCGTACGGCACGCGCGGCACCGCGAAGGTCCCGCCCAACGCCGTGATGGTGTTCGTGCTCCGCCTCGACGGCGTGCGCTGACGCCGGCGGCATCCGCCCGCGCGCCTGCGTCCCCACCCGCTCCACCCGCCACCGACCTGCCCATGACCACGTTCCTCCGGCGCCTCGCCCTCGTCGCCTTCCTCCTCGTGCCGAGCGCCGTGCGTGCGCAGGGCGGCGCGCCGCCCGCGCCGGCGCCCGCCGACTCGCTGCGCGAGGTGCGCCTCCGTGACGGGTCCATCCTCTACGGTCGCGTCGTCGAGGAGTCCACCGACCGCCTGGTGCTCGTGACGACGGCCGGCGTGCGCGTGGAGCTCCAGCGCACGCAGGTCGAGCGGATCCGCGCCGTGAGTGGCCGACAGGTCGGCGACGCCTACTGGGTCGCCGACCCGAACGAGACGCGCCTCTTCTTCACGTCCACGGCCCGGCCGCTCCGGAAGGGGGACGGCTACATCGCGGCGTTCGAGCTCTTCCTGCCGTTCGTCGCCTACGGCGTCACGGACCGCTTCACGCTCGCGGGCGGCACGCCGATCATCCCCGACGCGCTCGGCCGCCTCTGGTACCTCGCGCCCAAGTACACCGTGTACCAGGGACCGAAGGCGTCGTACGCCGTCGGCGCGCTGGGCTTCTTCCTGCCTGAGGACGTCGTGGATGACGGCTCGTTCGGCGTGCTCTACGGTGCCGGCACCTGGGGTAGCACCGACCGCGCGATCACGGCGGGCGCCGGGTGGGGCTACTTCTGGGCGAGCGGGACCTCGGAGGTCTCCAACGACCCGGTGATCATGATCGGCGGCGAGACGCGCGTGAGCCGCCGCGTGAAGCTCATCACCGAGAACTGGATCTCGACCAACGACGGGGGCGACGGCGTGATCAGCGGCGGCGTGCGCTTCATCGGCGACCGACTCTCGGCGGACCTCGGCATCGGCGGCTTCACCGGCACGGGCACCTGCTGCCTGCCGCTCGTGAGCTTCGTGTACAAGTTCGGGAGGAACTGACGGCGCGCCGGCGTCCCGGACGACGAAGGGCCGCCCGACGGGCGGCCCTTCGTCGTTCACGCGTCGCGTCGCGCGGTCGCGCGGCCGCCGCTGGCGCGGTCAGGGCTTGCGGCGCGTCCCCTTGAACGCGGCGCCGCCCTGGCCAGCGAAGTCCACGGCCCCCTCGAGGTGATCGGCATCCACCACCTTGCCGGCGAACGACAGCACGATGTTCGCGTCCCCGCCGGGCTGCAGGTCGAACTTCACCGAGTCGCCCTTCACCTCGCCCTTGAGCGCACGCACGCCGAGCATGCGCGACTCGTAGGTGCCGGTGATCGCGGTGCCGTCCTGCTTGAGCTTGACGGTCGGGGTGCCGGTGCCGTTCTCGGTGATGACCTCGAAGTCCCAGGTGCCGGTGAGGTCGTGGAGGGCCACGGCGGCGAACGCGACGGACGCGCTCACGGCGAGCGCGAGCACGGCGAGGGCGGGATGGCGGAGCGAACGGACGAGACGCATCGGGATCTCCGGCGCAGGGCGCGGGAACGCAGCGGAAGGGCGGGGCCGCGCGCACGGCGCGCGCGGCGGGGAACGCCACGGGGGCGCGCCCAGGCCGGACGCGCCCCCGGTGCTACCCCGCAAAGCTAACTACGGCAGCGTGATGGTGAGCGCCGACGGCTTGAATGCCTCGTTGAGGCGCGGCACCTGGCCGAGCAGCGCCTGCGCCGCCTTGATCGCCTCGTCGAGCGCCTTCATCGCGTCCGCCGCGTTCTGCCTGCTCGACGCGCTCGGCTCCTCCCAGATGCCGATGAGGAGCCCCTTGAGCTGTCCGACGCGGCCGAGGGCGTTGCCCGGCTGCGCGAACTGCGCGCCGCCGAAGCCGCCACCACCACCGCCGCCCGGGCCGCCGGGGCCACCCTGGCCCGGGGCGCCCGCCGGCGCCGTGCCCGGCACGCGGCCGGGCTGCACGCCGAACTTCGTGCGCACGTCGTTGAACGTGGTCTTGAACGTCGCGTAGGCGGCCTTGGCCGCCGCCGACACGTTCGCGGCGGTGTCGAGGCGCGCGTCCACGATCGCGACCTGCGTCGCGAGCGCGGTCAGGCGCGTCGCGACGTCCTGCCCGCGCTGCTGTGCCGCGTGGAGGTCGTTCACGAGCTTGTCGTACGCGACGCGCTGCGCGCCGCGGAACCGCTCCTCGACCTTCGGATCCATCACGATCGTGATGGGCTTGGTGTCCACCACCGCACCGTCAGCGACGAGCGAGACCTGGTAGGTACCCGGCGTCGCGTAGGGCCCGGCATTCGCGCCGCCGCCTCCGAAGCCGCCGAACCCACCGCCGCCGCCGCCCTGGCCCGGGCCGCCGGCCGCGCAGGGATTCTGCGGCTGGTAGCCGGCGGTCGGCAGCGGCGTCGGCACGCCCGCGACCGCGCGCGTCCGGTTGCCGCCCTGCCCGAACTGCCCGCCGCCACCACCACCGCCACCACCACCGCCGAAGCCGCCGCCCGGGCCGCCCGCCGGGGCGCCCGTGATCGGCGCGACGCGCTGGTCCCAGCACACGGTCTGGATGCCGGCGCGGTTCTTCGCCGCCGGCACCGCGATCTCGCGGATCACGCGGGTGCCGCTCGAGATGCGGAGCGCGAGTGACTGCGGCGGGGTCTTCACGAGGAAGCTGATCACCGCATCCACCGGCGGGTTCTCGCCGATGAACGTCTGGTGGCCCCAGAACTCGTCGTTCCGGTCGTCCTTCGCCTTCCACTGCAGCGCCGTCGGCACCGAGAACAGCGCCACCTTCTCGGCGCGCTGCGCCGCCGCGTACTCCTGGATCGGCTCGAGGTGGTCGAGCACCCAGATCGCGCGGCCGTGCGAGGCGACCAGCAGCGCGTTGTCGCGCGGGTGGATCGTGAGCTCGTCCACGCGGACGTTGGGGAAGTTCGCGCGGAGCCGACGCCACGAGGCGCCGCGGTCGAGCGAGAGGAAGATGCCCGACTCGGTGCCGGCGTAGAGCACATCGGCGTTCCGGGTGTCCTCGGTGAGCGTGTGCACCACCTCGCCCGCGAGCCCGCCGTCGATGCGGCGGAAGGTCGCGCCGAAGTCGGTCGTGACCCAGACGTACGCGCCGTAGTTGTTCTGCCGGTGGTCGTCCACGCTGACGTACGCCGTGCCCGCGTCGAAGCGGCTCGGCACGACCTCGGAGACGAAGGCGCCGGCGGGGAAGCCCGCGAGGCGGCCGGTGACATCGGTCCAGCTCTTGCCGCCGTCGCGCGTCATCTGCACGGCGCCGTCATCGGTGCCCGCCCAGACCACGCCGGCCTGCTTCGGCGACTCGGCCAGCGCGACGATCGCCGGCCACGAGGCGATGCCGTCGTTGCGCGCGATGGTGATGTCGGAGTTCTTGACGCCGAACATCGTCGAGTCGTTGCGGTTGCCGTTCCGCGTGAGGTCGGGCGAGATCACCGCCCACGAGTCGCCGCGGTCGGTCGAGCGGAAGACCTTGTTCCCGCCGATGTAGAGCACGCCCGGCTCGGTGCCGTGGATCATCGGCGTGTCCCAGTGGAAGCGGTACGCCTCGCCCTGGGCGGGCGCCGGCGTGACGTTCGACGCGTTCGGGCGGATCGAGCGCGACTCCCCCGTGACCACGTTCCGGCGGATCGTGTTGCCGTCCTGGGACTCGGTGTACACCCAGCGCGAGTCGCGCGGGTCGGGGATGGCCACGAAGCCGTCGCCGCCGAGGATCTGGAACCAGTCGTAGTTGTAGATGCCGGCGCCGTGCCGCGACGCACTCGGGCCGCACCAATCATAGTTGTCCTGCATGCCGCCGCAGATGTTGAACGGCCGCTCCATGTCGTAGCCGACGTGGTAGAACAGCCCCACCGGCAGGTTCGGGATGAAGGTCCACGTCCTCGACATGTCCCACGACACGGCGAGACCGCCGTCGTTGCCGATCACGAGGTGGTCGGAGTTGCCGGGGTCGACCCAGATCGCGTGGACGTCGTCGTGCGTCACGAGCGCCGCGTCGGTCTCCCAGGTCTTGCCGCCGTCGACCGTCATCTGCATGCCGACGCCGCCCATGTACACGCGATCGGCATTGTTCGGGTCGATGCGGACCTGCGAGAAGTACATCGGGCGCGGGTTGTTCGAGTTCAGCTTGCGCCACGTCGCGCCCGCATCATCGGAGCGCCAGACGCCGGTCTTGCCGGAGTCCACCGGCGTGACCGCCGGCGCCTCGACGCTCGCGTACACGATGTTCGGGTCCTGGCGGTAGACGTCCACCGCGATGCGGCCCAGCGGTCCATCGGGGAAGCCGCCGGCGACCTTCGTCCACGTCTCGCCGCCGTCCACCGACCTGAAGAGCCCCGAGCCCGGGCCGCCGCCGTTCATGCAGCAGTTCGTGCGGCGGCGCTGGTACATCGAGGCGTAGAGCACCTTCGGGTCCTTCGCCGACATCGCGAGGTCGTTGGCGCCGGTGTTCTCGTCGCCCTTCAGCACGAGGCGCCAGCTCCGGCCGCCGTCGGTGGTCTTGTAGACGCCGCGCTCGCCGCCGGGGCCCCAGAGCGGGCCCGTCGCGGCGACGTACACGATGTCGTTGTTCGCCGGGTCGATCAGGATGCGGTTGATGTGCTTCGAGTCCTTCAGCCCCATGTGGGTGAAGGTCTGGCCGCCGTCGGTGGACTTGTAGATGCCGTCGCCCCAGCCGGTGGACTGGCGGTTGTTCGACTCGCCCGACCCCACCCAGACGAGGTCCGGGTTGGTCTGCGAGATCGCCACGTCGCCGAGGGACATCAGCCCCTGGTGCTGCAGCAGCGGGGTGAACATCGCGCCGCCCGAGGTCGTCTTCCACAGCCCGCCATGGGCGGTGGCGACGTACCAGACGGCAGGGTTCTTCTCATAGATGGCGAGGTCGGCGATGCGACCCGACATCGTGGCGGGACCGATCGAGCGGAAGTGCAGCGCATCGAACTCGGTCGCGACGGGGATCTGGGCGCCGGCGGACCCTGCGAACAGCGCGAGGGCGGCGACGGCGGCGATCCGGGACGGCAGGAGGGACACGGCGGATCTCCGAGCAGGGTAAGTGGGTACGGCGCGGACTCCGGTGCTGAACGTACCGCGCGGCGACTTCGCTGGGGAGCCGATACCTTTCCCGCCCATGCGCCTCCTCGTCCGCCTCCTCCTCGGCCTTGGCCTCGTGGCCGCCGTCCTCGCCGCCTCCGCCTGGTTCGGGGGACGGGCCTACCTCCGCCGTTCGGTCGCCCAGCACGAGGGAACGGTCACCCTCGCCGGCCTCTCGGCGCCGGTCGAGGTCCTCTTCGACGCGCGCGGCGTCCCGCAGGTCTACGCGAAGACCGACGCCGACCTCCGGTTCGCCCTCGGCTGGCTGCACGCCAGCGAGCGGCTCTTCCAGATGGAGCTCACCCGCCGGATGGCCCGCGGGGAGCTGAGCGAGCTCTTCGGCGCCATCGCGGCCGACCTCGACGCCGAGCAGCGCCGCCTCGGGTTCGCGCGGCAGAACGCGCGTGACCTCGCGACGATGGAGCCCGCCGTGCGCGCCAGCCTGGAGCAATACGTGGCCGGCGTGAACGCGTGGATCGCGCAGGCCAGGCCGCTGCCCCCGGAGTTCGTGATCCTCGGCACCGGCGCGCGGCCGTGGACGGTGGAGGACGTGAGCGTGGTGGGGCTCTACCAGAGCTGGTTCGCGCTCACGCTGATGGACCGCGGCGCCGACTACCGTGCGGTGTTCGAGCGCCTGGGCGGCGACGCCGGACGGCTCGCCAACGCCGTGCAGGCCTGGTCGCCGGCCGCGGTGCCGCCGGCGATCGCGGCCACGCGGATGACCAAGGCGTCGAACTCCTGGGTCGTCGCGCCCGCGCACTCGGCGAGCGGGGCCGCGCTCCACGCGAGCGACCCGCACCTCGAGCTCTCGAGCGCGCCCGGGCTCTGGTACGTCGTCGGCCTGCACAGCGAGCAGGGCACCGACGCGGTCGGCGTGACCGCGCCCGGGCTCCCCGCCGTGTCCATGGGCCACAACGGGACGGTGAGCTTCGCCTTCACGGTCGCGCCGGTGGACCTCGTGGACGACTACACGGAGATCCTCGACGGCGCCGACGGCCCCTCGCCGCGCGTCCGCACCGCCGATGGATGGGCCCCGGTGGCGGTCGAGGTGGACACGATCCGCATCAAGGGTGCCGAGCCGCGGATCACGCGCGTGCTGCGCACGCCGCGCGGGCCGGTGCTCTCGATGCGGGGCGATACCGCCCTCGTGATGCACTGGGCCGGCTACGACTTCCCGGCCTGGAAGGTCGCCGCCGGGGTGAACTCGCTGATGACCGCGCGTGACTTCGACGGTTTCCGGCGCGTCGTGACCGACTTCGGCGCGTTGAGCGTGAACTGGACCTTCGCCGACAGGGTCGGCCACATCGGCTACGTGCTCGGCGCGCCGGTGCCGGTGCGCGACGGCTACGATACCTTCGTGCCGCAGCCGGGTACCGACCCGCGCGCGCAGTGGCGCGGCTACCGCCCGCTCGCCGAGCGGCCGGCGGCGCTCGATCCCGCGCAGGGCTGGCTCGCGACGACCAACGACCAGGTCTTCGGGCCCGGCGCGCCGTATGCGCTGCCCGGCTACTACCATCTCACGCGCAAGCTGCGCATCGCCGCCATCCTCGACAGCCTCACGCGCGCCGGCCGCGTCACGCCGGTGATGATGACCGCGGCGCAGATGGACCTCACCTCCGGCAACGCCCTGCGCTGGAAGGCGCTCGCCGCCGATGCCGCGGCCGCGCGTGGCGATGTGCGCGCGGCCGCGTTGCTGCGCGCGTGGGACGGCCGCCTCGTGCCGGCCGACACGGCCGCGACGCTCTGGGCCTACTGGTGGCAGGCGGTGCCGCGCGCGCTCTTCGAGGACGAGCTCGGCGCGGACTGGGCGAAGGCGCGCGAACTCACCGTCGCCGCGCTGAGCGACAGCGCCGACGCGTTCGCCGACGACATCCGCACGCCGGCGCGGGAGACACGCGCCGACGTGGCCGCGCGCGCGATGGCCGTCGCGCTCGCCGCGCCCTGGCAGCGGCCCTTCGGCGAGGTGCAGACCCTCACCGTGAAGCATCCGCTCGCGATGGTGGCCGCGCTCGATACCTGGCTCGGGCTCACCCGCGGCCCGGTGCCGATCGGCGGCGATGATGCGACGCTCGACGCCGCGTTCACGCGCTTCGACTCCACGACGATGACCCTGCACGACGAGGCCGGTCCCTCGATGCGCTTCGTCCTCGACTGGGCCGACGTGGACGGCTTCACCTTGAGCCGGCACCTCGGGCAGAGCGGCAATCCGCTGAGCCCGCACTTCGCCGACTTCCTCGAGCCGCACCTCGCGGGTGAGCCGTGGCCGCTGCCGTTCACCCGGGCCAGGGTCGAGGCGCGTACGGTGAGCCGGCTGCGGATGGTCCCGCCCGGCTAGCACGTCGCGGCGTACCGGGCGAGGTGGGGAGGGGCTCAGGTCGGGGCCGGGGCGGCCGATACTCATCGAGAGAGACCATGCCGACCACCTCCGCCTTCCGCCGACTCCTCGGTCCTGCGCCGCGCACCCGCACGGGCGCGCTCGCGGCCGCCGTCGCGCTCGTGCTCCTCGGCTGCGCCAAGGATCCGGCCGCGCCAGCGCCGCTCGCGGGCCTCGTCGTCGTGCAGGGCGCCGACCAGTCCGCGCAGGTCGGGAAGGCGCTCCCGGTGCCGATCATTGTGCGGGCCGTGGACTCCACCGGCAACGGCATCGAGGGCCGCACGATCGCGCTTGTGATCGGCACCGGCGGCGGGACCGTGACGCCCACGGCGGGCGAGACCGGTCCCACCGGCGAGGTCACCGCCGCCTGGACGCTCGGGCCGGGCGCGACGAGCCAGACCCTCTTCGCGACCGCGCCCGGACTCGAGCCGGTGATCATCTCCGCGACGGGCCTCGTGCCCACGCAGGTCGTCATCGTGCAGGGCAACGACCAGAGCGCCCGCGCGGGCGCCGCGCTCAGCACGCAGATCGTCATCCGCGTCCTCGGCGACGGCAACGTGCCGATGGTCGGCGTGCCGGTGGCGTTCCAGGTGACCGCGGGCGGCGGGTCGTTCACGCCGCAGACCGCGCTGACCAACACGACCGGCGAGGTGACCGTGCGCTGGACCCTCGGCGCGGTCGCCGGCGCGAACAGTGCGGCGGTGCAGGTGGGGACGCTCGATCCCGTGACGCTCAGCGCGACCGGCAACCCCTGAGTCGCCCCTGCCGCGGCGCCGCCCGCGGCCCCATCGTAGGACATGCTCGTGCCGCACCCCCGGCTCGCGCCCCCGCGCGCGACGCGCGACGCGCAGGCCCGCCTCGCCGCGACCCGCATCCCCGCCGCCCGCATCCCCGCGGCCCGCGCCGCATCGGTGTGCGCCGTGTTCGCGCTCGCGCTCGCCGCGTGCAGCGAGGCGACGGCGCCCGCCGTCGCGCCCGCGCCGGTGGAGGCGATGCTCGTGGCCGGCGGTGACGCGCAGCGCGCCCCCCTCGGCACCGCCTTCGCGGACTCGCTGCGCGTGCGCGTGCTCGGCGCCGGCGGCACGCCGCTCGCCGGACGGGAGGTGCGCTTCACCGTGACCGCCGGGCCGGGTACCGTCGCACCCGCGGTGGACACCACCGACCAGGACGGGCTCGCGAGTGCGTGGCTCGCCGCGACCGACGTGGGCGAGGTGCGCGTCCGTGCCGAGGCGGCACCCGGCGCTGCGCGGGATCTCACCGCCACCGTCACCGAGCCCGATTCCACCGCCGCGCCCACGGTCTACAATCCCGACTGGACGCTCGCGACCCACGGTATCGTGGCGCCGGACTACCCGACCGTCTTCCGCCAGGACAGCGTCCGTGCCATCACCATCGAGCTCACCGCGGCGCAGTGGAGCGCGATCCGCGCCGACCTGACCGCGATCCTCGGCTACGACCTCGGCGGACGGCCCGGCTCGGCGGGCGTGCTCCCGTCGCGCGATCCCGCGTATGTCGCCGCGCGCGTGCGCTCGGCCGGCAAGCAGTGGAAGAAGGTCGGCTTCCGGCTCAAGGGGAACTCGAGCCTCGGCGCCGCGTGGGGCGACGGCAACCTCAAGCTCCCGTTCCGCCTCAAGTTCAACGAGTTCCAGGCCACGTATCCCGCCATCACCGGGCAGCGCTTCCACGGCTTCAAGGAGCTCTCGTTCTCGCCCGGCTACCGCGACCAGTCGCTCGTGCGCGAGAAGGTGGCCGCCGACCTCTTCCGCCTCGCCGGCGTGCCCGCCGCCCGGACCGCGTTCTACCGCGTGTACATCGACTACGGCACCGGCCCGCTCTACGCCGGCGTCTACACGGCCGTCGAGGTCATCGACGACACCATGGTGCGCGACCAGTTCGGCGACGACGCCGGCAACCTCTACAAGCCCGAGTCGGCGCTCGGGACCTTCAGCGCGGCGGAGTTCGAGAAGAAGAACAACCGCACCGCGAACGACTTCAGCGACGTGCAGGCGTTCGTCGCCGCGCTGAACGCCGGCACGCGCGTCACGGCGCCGGCCAGCTGGCGCGCCGCGCTCGAAGCCACCTTCGACGTGGACCACTTCCTCCGGTGGCTCGCCGTCAGCAACACGATGGTGAACTGGGACAGCTACGGCACCCAGGCGCAGAACTACTACCTGTATCACCACCCGGTCCGCGGCCTCGTCTGGATCCCATGGGACCACAACGAGGCGATGATCGGCGCGCCGGGCGTCACCGGCGTGCCCAACACCCGCAACGGCCTCTCGCTCTCGATGAACGAGGTCGGGAGCGCGTGGCCGCTCATCCGGTATCTCGCCGACGATCCCGTGTACGCGGCGCGCTACCGCACCCATCTCCGCGGCATCCGCGACAGCGTCTTCACCGAGGCCGCGATGGACGCGATGCTCGATCGCGCGACCGCGCTCGTCACGCCCTTCGCGATCGGACCGGCGGGAGAGCGGGCCGGCTCCACCTATCTCACCGGCGCGGCCAGCTTCGCGAGCGCCAATGGCCAGCTCAAGGCCCACGTGCGCGCGCGCCGCGCCCTGGTCGGGACCTTCGTGCCCTGAGCCCGCGGCCGCATCGCCGGTCGCGCGCACCGCGCCGGCCGCGCTGTCAGGCAACGCCCGACCGACCCACACCCCTCTCCCGACAGCGTCCCACGCGACGCCGAGCGACCGTGTAGGGGAACGCCCCCCCCACGAGGCTCGGCATGTCCGACTCCCCGCAGGCCCCGGCGCGCCCCCTCGCGCGCCACAAGACGCTCGACGCGAACGAGGCGGTCGCGTCCGTCGCGTACCGGATGAGCGAGGTCATCGCCATCTATCCCATCACGCCGGCCTCGCCGATGGGCGAGCACGCCGACGCGTGGAGCGCGGACCGCAAGCCCAACCTCTGGGGCCGCGTGCCCGAGGTGGTCGAGATGCAGTCCGAGGGCGGCGCCGCCGGCGCCGTGCATGGCGCGCTGATGACCGGCGCCCTCACCACCACGTTCACGGCATCGCAGGGCCTCCTGCTGATGCTGCCCAACCTCTTCAAGATCGCCGGCGAGCTCACGCCGTTCGTGCTGCACGTCGCGGCGCGCACGCTCGCCACCCACGCGCTCTCGATCTTCGGCGACCACAGCGACGTGATGGCCGCGCGCTCCACCGGCATGGCGCTGCTCTGCTCGGGGAACGCGCAGGAGGCGCAGGACCTCGCCGCGGTCGCGCACCAGGCCACGCTCCTCGCGCGCGTGCCGATCCTGCACTTCTTCGACGGCTTCCGCACCTCGCACGAGATCACCAAGGTCGCCACGCTCGACGACGCGGCGCTGCAGGCGCTCGTGGACGAGCCCGCACTCAAGGCCTTCCGCGGCCGCGCGCTCGACAGCGACACCCCCAGCGTGCGCGGCACCGCGCAGAACCCCGACGCCTGGTTCCAGGGCCGCGAGGCCTGCGAGCCCTTCTACGCGGCCTTCCCCGCGGTGCTCGAACGCACCTTCGCGCGCTTCGCCGAGGTCACGGGCCGGCGCTACGGGCTCTTTGAGTACGTCGGCGCGCCGGACGCGGACCGCGTGATCATCCTGATGGGTTCGGGCGCCGAGTGCGCGCACGAGACGGTGGAGTGGATGACCGCGCAGGGCGACAAGGTCGGCGTGCTCAAGGTGCGACTCTTCCGGCCGTTCTCCGCCGCGCACTTCCTCGCCGCACTGCCGGCGACCGCGCGCCACGTCGCCGTGCTCGACCGCACCAAGGAGCCCGGCGCCACCGGCGAGCCGCTGCTGCAGGAGGTCGCGCTCGCGCTCGTGGACGCCGTCGCGCGCGGTGACCGGCCGGCGATGCCGCGGCTGGTCGGCGGGCGGTACGGGCTCTCCAGCAAGGAGTTCACGCCCGCGATGGTGAAGGCCGTGTTCGACGAGCTGGCCATGGCGGCGCCCCGGTCGCGCTTCACGGTGGGCATCCGCGACGACGTGTCGGGCAGCTCGCTCCCCTGGGACCCGGCGTTCGACATCGAGCCCGACGACGTGCAGCGCGCCCTCTTCTTCGGCCTCGGCTCCGACGGCACGGTGTCGGCCAACAAGGCGACGATCAAGATCATCGGCGAGCGCACGTCGATGTACGCGCAGGGCCACTTCGAGTACGACTCGCGCAAGTCGGGCTCGACGACGGTGAGCCATCTCCGCTTCGGGCCACGTCCCATCCGCTCCACGTACCGCGTGAGCCGCGCGCAGTTCATCGCCGTGCACGACCCCGAGCAGCTCGAACGGCGCGACCTCCTCGCCGCCGCGATGCCGGGCGCCACGGTGCTCGTGAACACGGCGGTGCCGGCCGCGCGCTTCTTCGACGCGCTGCCGCGCGAGGCGCAGGACCGGCTCATCGACCGGCGCTGCCGCGTGTTCGTCATCGACGCCAACGCGGTCGCCGAGCGAGCGGGGCTGGGACGCCGCATCAACACGGTGATGCAGGCCTGCCACTTCTGGCTGTCGAAGGTGCTCCCCTATGAGGAGGCGCTCGAGCACCTCAAGGCGGCCGTCGCCGCCACGTACGGGCGGCGCGGTGCGGAGGTCGTGAAGCGCAACACTGCGGCGCTCGACGCGGCGGTGGAGCAGCTGCAGGAGGTGGCGCTGCCGGCCGCGGCCACCACGGCGCGCCGCCGTGCGCCCGCCCTCCGCGGCGCCGCGCCCGACTTCGTGCAGCGCGTCACCGCGGCGCTGCTCGAGGGGAACGGCGACCTGCTCCCCGTGAGCGCCTTCCCGCCTGACGGCACCTGGCCCACCGGCACCAGCCGCTTCGAGAAGCGCGCGATCGCGCAGGAGGTCCCCACGTGGAACGAGGATCTCTGCGTGCAGTGCAACTTCTGCTCGATGATCTGCCCGCACGCGGCGATCCAGACCAAGGTGTACGCGCCCGGGGCCCTCGCCGGCGCGCCCGATGGGTTCAAGTCCATCCCGCAGGACATCTACGAACCGCTGCAGGGGACGCGCTTCACGGTGCAGGTCGCGCCCGAGGACTGCACGGGCTGCGGGCTCTGCATCGAGGTCTGCCCGGCCAAGGACCGGAAGCAGCCGAGCCGGAAGGCCCTGATGGCGACGCCGCTCGACGCCATCCGCGACCGGGAGCGGGCGAACTTCGCCTTCTACGAGACGATCCCCTCCGCCCCGCTCGGCGGCGTCGAGGTCGAGAAGCGCTCGGCCGCGCTCCGGCTGCCGCTCTTCGAGTTCTCCGGGGCGTGCGCGGGCTGCGGCGAGACCCCGTACCTCCGGCTCCTCACGCAGCTCTACGGCGACCGCCTCGTGATGGCGAACGCCACCGGCTGCTCCAGCATCTACGGCGGCAACCTCCCGACCACGCCGTACACCACGAACGCCGACGGCCGCGGTCCCGCCTGGGCGAACTCGCTGTTCGAGGACAACGCCGAGTTCGGGCTCGGGATGCGGCTCTCGCTCGACGCGCTCGCCGGGAAGGCGCGTGCGCTGGTCGAGCTGGTGCGGCCGCGGCTTCCCGACGGGCTCGCCGACGCCCTGCTCGCTCCGCGCGGCTGGGACGACGCGTACATCGCCGCCCAGCGGGAACGCGTGGACCGCCTCCTCACGGCATTGGAGGGCGAGACCACGATGGAGGCGCGCACCCTGCGCCACATCGCGAAGCACCTCGTGCCGCGCTCGCTGTGGATCGTCGGCGGCGACGGCTGGGCGTACGACATCGGCTTCGGCGGGCTCGACCACGTGCTCGCCTCGCACCGCAAGGTGAACATCCTCGTGCTCGACACCGAGGTGTACTCCAACACCGGCGGGCAGGCGAGCAAGGCGACGCCGCTCGGGGCCGCGGCGAAGTTCGCGACCGCCGGCAAGCCCGGCCGCAAGAAGGACCTCGGCCTCCTCGCGATGAGCTACGGGCACGTGTACGTCGCGCAGGTCGCGCTGCAGGCGCGGAGCCAGCAGACCGTCGAGGTGCTGCTGGAGGCCGAGCGGCACCCGGGGCCGTCGCTCGTCATCGCGCACAGCCCGTGCATCGCCCACGGGTACGACCTGCTCGCGAGCCCGCAGCAGCAGAAGCGGGCGATCGACAGCGGCATGTGGCCGCTCTACCACTACGACCCGCGGCGGGTGGACCGCGACGAGAGCCCGCTCGTGCTCGATTCGCCCGAGCCGCGGATCGACGTCGCGAAGTACATGGAGCAGGAGGCGCGCTTCCGGATGGTCGAGCTCCGCTCGCCGGAGCGCTACCAGCAGCTCGTCGCCGCGGCGCGCGACGCGGTGAAGCAGCGCCGCGCGCTCTACGACCAGATGTCGCGGATCCACCTCCCGCCGGAGCACCACGATGCCTGACCTGCGGACGACCTGGATGGGCCTCTCCCTCCCGACGCCGGTGGTGCTCGGGGCGAGCCCGCTCGCGCACGACGTCGAGGCGGTGGCCGCAGCGGTGGCGGCGGGTGCCGGCGCGGTGGTGATGTACTCGCTGTTCGAGGAGCAGGTGGTCAACGAGCAGATGGCCGCCCACCACTTCATCGACGCGCGGATGGACGCCGACGCCGAGGCCGCGGGCTTCCTGCCCGACGTGGACGTCTTCTCGCTCGGCGCCGAGCCGTACCTCGCCCAGCTGCAGCGGCTCAAGGAGCGCGTGGCGGTGCCGGTCATCGCGTCGCTCAACGGCGTGACCCCCGGCGGCTGGACGGAGTACGCGCGTGCCTGCGAGGTGCGCGGCGCCGACGCGCTCGAGCTGAACCTCTACGACGTGGTCACCTCCGCCGAGGAGAACGCGCACCGCGTCGAGGAACGCCAGCTGGAGGTGGTGCACGCGGTGGTGCACGCCGTGGACATCCCGGTGACCGTGAAGATCGGCCCGGCGTACACGTCCGTGCCCGCCTTCGTGCGGCGGCTCAAGGCCGCGGGCGCCGCCGGCGTGACGCTCTTCAACCGCTTCTACCAGCCCGACGTGGACCTCGAGACGCTCGGCGTGGACCGGCGGCTCAAGCTGTCCACGCCCGCTGAGCTGCCCCAGCGCCTGCACGCGCTCGCGGTGCTCTCGCCCACTGCCGCGGTCGCACTCGCATGCACCGGCGGCGTCCATTCCGGCCACGATGCCGCGAAGGCACTCCTCTGCGGCGCGCACGTGGTGCAGGTGACGTCGGCGGTGCTGCAGCACGGACCGGGGCAGCTGCGCCCGATCGTGGACGGCCTGCGGGCGTGGCTCGCCGAGACGGGCTACGTGAGCAGCGACGAGGCGCGCGGCGTGCTCGCGATGGGGAGCACGCGCGACGCATCGGTGTGGGAGCGCCTCAATTACGTCCGGATGCTGGATGGGTGGCGGATGGAGCGGGTGCCTCGCGGCTGAACGCGTTGTACGCGATCGCGGCGCCGGCCGGCGAGGTCACCCACATCGCCGGGCCGCCGACCATGCCGGCATAGGCGCCGCCGAGGGTCGCCAACGGGTTCGAGCGCAGCCCGCGCGCGCGCCCGAAGCGGTGGATCGCGATCGTCGCGCCCACCGGCGCGGTGACGATCCCGCCCACGAGCGGCGTTGCCCAGTCGTTCTCGTCGGCCGCGAACACGCTGCCCACCACCATCCCGGCGACGGCGCCCAACGCCCAGCCGATGGTCCCCGCACTCACCTGGCCCGCCAGCGGCGCGGTCGCGCGCCGGCCGCGCGGTGGCGCCTCCGCGCCGCGGAACGCGCGCCCGAACCGCCAGGACAGCTCCGCCTCGATCGCGCGCTGGCGCTGCCCGTTCCCATCCACCCGCACCGACGGGGTGAGTCCCTGCTCGAGCCGCATCCCGAGCCCGAAGCGCCCGAGGTCGAAGCCCGCACCGAGCGTCAGGTCCGCGGCGACGGCGGGCACCTCGTACGTGCGGTCCGCGAAGTCGGCGCAGTCGATCGAGCTGGTGCCCGTCACGCCCACGCCGCCGGCGACGTCCACGTAGCAGTCGTTCCGGAAGGCGATCGCCATGCCGCCGGCCACCCAGGCGTTGCGCCCCGTGTAGCGCCGGACCGACGCGCCGAGATGCGTGCGCAGGAGCTGGACCGTGGACTCGTCGGCGAACACGCTCGCCGCCGGTCCGCCCGCGCCCGCCGCCGCGCCGTACCCGAGCTCGGCGCGCCACGTGAGGCGGCCGGAGACCGGCCGCTCGTACGCGACGCCCATCGAACCGGCCGGCGCCGCCGCTCCGAGCGGTGTGGTGCCGGGGATGCTGCTCGATCCCATCGCGAAGTACGCGGACCAACCCTGCGGCGCCGGACGCGCGTCCTGCGCCGTGGCGAGGGTCGGGAGGAGGAGGAGGGCGGTGACGGTGCGGATCGGACGGGGCATGTGGACGCGTGCAGGGGGAACGCGGTCGGAGGTCGCGCGGCCGCTCAGGCCGCGAAGCGCACGGTGAGGTCGATGATGACCGGCGTGTGCTTCGGGCCGGTCGCCTGGTAGAGCTTCCGCTTCTGGAACCGGTCGAACCTGGCGGTGAAGGGGCTCAACACCTCCACCACGAGCCGCAGGGACCGCACGGATCGCCACTCGCCGGTGCGGCATCGGCACAGCGTACGCTCGGCGGCGAAGGGGACGCAAGAGGCCACGCCCCACGGTCGCACGGCTCGTCACGCCATCCGTCACCCGCCTCCCGCCGACCGGGGCACTGCAGTGCGCGGGTGCCGGGGCACGGTAGATTGCCCGCATGAGCCTTCCCGTCCGTCACGCCACCGGCGCCCTCCGGCGCGCTGCGTCCCTCGTCGCGCTCGTCGCGGCCGCGGCGCCGCTCGCCGCCCAGCAGTATCCCACCGCCTGGGATCCGGCGCTGCTCCAGCGTCCCGACGTGAAGGCCGCGCTCGCGCACCTCGAGCGCGAGTTCCCGACGCAGGTGGACGAGTGGATCGCGCTCGCGCGCATCCAGGGGAAGTCGGAGCACGAGCAGGAGCGCGGCCGCTACGTGCGCGCCGAGATGGAGCGCCTGGGACTCCGCGTGAGCGTGGACTCGATGGGGAACGTCACCGGCATCCGGAAGGGCACCGGCGGCGGCCCGACCACCGTGTTCGCCGCGCACCTGGACATCGTGCACGGGCTCGACAGCGACCTCACCGTCCATCGCGACGGCGACACCCTCCGCGCGCCGGGCATCTTCGACAACACCGCGTCGGTGGCGAACATGCTCGCCGCCATCCGCGCATTGAACGCGGCGAAGGTCGTCACCACGGGCGACCTCGTCTTCGTCGCGACGGTGCAGGAGGAGCTCGGCCTGCGCGGCATGGACTTCTGGCTGCGCCACAATCCCCGGCCCGACCTCCTCATCGCCATGGACGGCGGGCTCGGCGCCGTGAGCTACGGCGCGCTCGGCATCTACTGGACGCGCTACCGCTTCACCAGCGAGGGCGCACACACGCTCAACTCGCGCGGACGCCCGACGCCCGTCAAGGCGCTCGCCGACGCCAT
>JAIBBJ010000078.1 GCA_019694735.1 Gemmatimonadaceae bacterium
GTACCGTGCGGCAGCATGCCGTGAGCGTGTACGAGAAGTCGGGGCTCGGGGGCCGCGCCGAGCTCGCGGCGTTCTTCCTCGAGGGACTCGGCGGTCCAGGACCGCGCGCCTAGCGCACCGCCGCCGATCCCCGGCTCCGCCGGTGCCGAGGCGTACCCCCGTGCCGCGACGCCCGGATGCGACCTCGACCTCCGACGGCCGCCCGCTCAGCCGACCCAGGCGTGGAGCAGCGACGGCACCGAGGCCAGCGCGCCGAAGCGCACCGCCCGGCCGGCCAGACAGATCAGCATGAACCGGACGAACGGCAGGCGGACGAGCCCGGCCGCGATCGCCGAGAGATGGAACGGCGGGATGCTGGTGAGCGCGCTGACGGCGAGGACGCCGGTCCCGTAGCCCGGCCGTGCGGCGAGGAACGCCCGCGCGCGCCCGATCGCACCAGCGACGCGTCCCGCGGGGGCGCGCTCACCGAGCGTGCCGGCGACGTACCACGGCACCTTCGCACCCACGTGCCCGACGGTGAAGGCGGCGAGCATCGCGAGAGCGAGGCCTGGCGGGTGCACGAGTCCGATGCCGACGGCGGCGACCTCCGCCAGTCCCACGGGGAGGATACCGACGAGGAAGCCCGTGGCGGCCGCGCTGAGGACGGCGAGGAGCGGTGAGGCGGGATCGAACTCGGGCACGACGAGTGATGCGAGACGGTGAGGCGAAGGGCCGGGCGGGCGGGTCCGGCGCCGGACGGACCGGCCGATGGCCGTAACGCGCACGGGGCCGGCGCGTTGCGCCGGCCCCGTGCGGACGATCAGGTGGCGCGGCTCAGGCGCCGTAGCCCGGCGGCACCTTCTCCGTGCCCTTCGGGTCGGCGAGGATGAGCTTGTAGCAGACGATGGTCCCCACCCACACGATCGTGAGCGAGATGCCCATCATGATCCAGCCGGCGGTCGTCATCGGGGCTCCTCCTCAGGTGGCGGGCTTGTCGTCGTCGAGATCCACGCCGGCGGCGCGGAGACGCTTCTCGCCCATCGCGGTGACCACCACGAGGTAGAGGATGAGCGCGACGATGGTGGCGAGACCGACGCGTGCCCCGACGGTCGCCGTGGCGTTCTTCAGCTCCGACGCGAACGACTGGATGTTGAAGCCGATGAAGACGATGAGCAGGTAGGCCGGCGCGACATACTTCATGATGATCTTCACGAACGGCGGGATCTGGATCGCGGCGCCCGTGTGGATCTCCTTCCAGCCGCGGTCGATGCCGAACACCCACGCGAAGTAGATGATCTGCGCCATCGCGAGCAGGAAGATCAGGTAGGTGCCGACCCAGAAGTCCATCGTGTTGAGGAAGGTGCCGCCCGCCGAGTACCAGAGGGTGAGCAGCGCGCCGGCGGTGCCGATGGCGGCGATGAAGCCGGTCGCCTTCCCGTGGCTCCAGTCGAGCGCCTCCTTCAGGTGCGCGACGGCCGGCTGGTACATCGAGAGCGAGCTGGTGATGGCGGCGAGCCAGAGCACGAGGAACCAGAGCGCGCCCATGATGTTGCCGAACCAGCCCATGTGGGCGAACACCACCGGCAGCGTGGCGAAGCCGAGCTTGAACGTGCCGCCGGCGACCGCGACCTGCGTGCCACTGAGGCCGAGGAAGACGACGGCCGCGGTGAGCGTGATCATGCCGCCGAAGCCGACCTCGAAGAGCTCGTTGGTCGCGCTGGCCGTGAGGCCGGAGAGCGCGACGTCGTCGTCCTTCTTCATGTAGCTGGCGTAGTTGATGATCACGCCGAAGCCGACGGAGAGCGAGAAGAAGATCTGCGACGCCGCAGCGAGCCACGTCTTGAAGTCGCCGAGCTTCTCGTAGTTCGGGTTCCACATGAACCCGAGCCCGTTGATCACGTTGTTCTCGGGGACGTTCGGGTCGGGGGTGCCGAGGGTCAGCACGCGAATGAGCACGACGAGAGCGCAGACGGCCATCACCGGCATCGCGAACGACACGAACTTCTCGATGCCCTTGGAGAGGCCGCGGAACACGAAGTAGACGTTGATCGCGAAGACGACCACCCAGGTGAGCAGCGTCCGGAGCCCGTCACCGTGGAAGAGCGAACCGTCCGCGCCGGCACCCGTGAAACTGTCGAAGAACGCGTTGGCGACCGCCGTCTGCGCCTCGATCGACGCGTTGGGGTCGATGCCGATGCCGCCGGTCAGGTACTTGAGGAAGTACCCGAAGGTCCAGGTCTCGATGAACATGTAGTACGTCGAGACGCCGAGCGGGATGAGCACGCCGATGATGCCGATGTAGCGCGCGAGCCCGCTCTTCCCGATGGCACCCATGATCATCGGGGCCGAGTGCAGCCCCTTCTTGCCGCCGTAGCGGCCCATCGCCCACTCCGCCCAGCCGATCGGGATGCCGAGCAGGAAGAGGGCGCAGAAGTAGGGGATCAGGAACGCGCCACCGCCGTTCTGTGCGGCCTGGCCGGGGAATCGGAGGAAGTTGCCGAGTCCCACGGCGGAGCCGGCCACGGCGAGGATCACGCCGAGCTTTGAGCCCCATTCTTCCTTGTGCTGGGTCATCGAGGGTCTTCCGGGGGGAAGGGTGATCGGGGAGGGTACCGCTGGTACCCCGGTGGACAAGCGAAGGGGCGACGTCGGCCCCGGGTCCGGTGCCTGGTACGTCGCCCCTGAGGCGACCGCTGAATGTGCGCAACGCGCGCGCGTTGCGCTACCTCGTCAGGCGCCGTAGCCCGTGGGCGCCTTCTCCTCCTGCGGCGAGCTGAGGACCTTGGCGAAGCACCAGAACGTGCCGCCCCACACGAGGACGAGGGAGATGATCATCGTGATCCAGCCGCCGGTCGTCATGCTGCGCTCCGCCGAAGGGGTTTTGCCCGTGCCGGGCACCAGAATATGAATGCCGCCTGAATGACCGGCTAGTGGTCTGGTACCCCGGGTACCCGTCGGGTTCCGGAAGAGCGCCTACGGCGTGACCGTCACCACGCGCGGAGTCCCCGGCGTGGTCGTGGCCTGCGGCGAAGTCGCCGTGATGGTGGTCGAACCTGCGCCCAGCGGCGCGAAGGCGACGCCGCCGGCGCCCACGCCGCTCGGGCTGCGCGTCTGGCCAACGCCGATGGTGACCGTGGCCGACGCCCCGCTCCCGGCACTCGTGACGAGCGCGCCGACGGCAGCGCTGCTGGTGGTGACCGTCACGGTCACCGGGACGCCGCCCGCGCGCAGTGCGTACTCGGACTCGATCGCGGTGCCGAGGTCGTTCAGCGTTCCGACGCGGACGGTGAAGTCCCGGAGGGCCGAGCCGGCCGCCGCGGTCGTGGGGAGCGAGATGAGGTCGAGGGCCAGGGCGCGCACCGTCACGAACATCGTGTCCGGAGTGAAGCCCGGAGCGCTCACCACGATGCGCCCGACGCCCGTGACGCCCTCGAGGGCCGCCGCAACGAAGCCGATCGTGGTCGACGGGGCGGTCATCCCGACATCGATCGCGGTCGTGCCGACCGTCGCCGCGTTCGGGGCGACGACGACGAGCGCCGGGTCGAGGCTCTGCAGGTGCACGGTGGCCGTGCCGAAATCGTTCGCCCCGAGCGACGCGCTGAAGCCGATCTGCGCGCCCGCGCCGATGGTGGCGTTCCCGACGGAGATCGCCGGCGTGGTGACGGTCACGGAGCGAGTCGCGCCGGTGGTGCTCACGACGCCCGCCCCGCTGACGCTGACGGTCGTGGTCCCCGCCGCGAGCGGATCGAACTCGACGCCGCCGGCGGCGAGGCCGAACGGGGCGCGGCTCGAGCCGACGGGAACGGTGAGGGTGGCGGATTGCGCCGCGCCAGCGCTCGTCACGAGCTGCGCGACGGACGCGGTGGCGTTGCTGACGGTGAGCGTGACCGGCGAGCCGCCGAAGCGGATGGGGTACTCGCTCTCGATCGCCGTGCCGCCCGCATCGAGCGTCCCGACGCGCACCTGGAAGGCCGAGTTCGACGAGAACGCCGTGGTGGTGGCGGGGAGGGAGATGATGTCCACCGCGAGCGGGCGCACGGTGACGAGCGCCGTCGCCGGGGTGAAGCCGGGCGCCGAGACCGTGATGGTCGCGGTGCCGGTGACGCCCTCCATCGCCTGGAGCACGTACGCGAACGAGGTGCTCGGGGCGGTCATGGCGACATCCACGAAGGCCGTGCCCACGGTCGTGGCATTCGGTGCGACCCGGACGAGCGCCGGGTCCGAGCTCTCGACCCGCACGGTGGTCGCGCCGTAGTTGCTCGCGCCCAGCGACCCGCCGGTGCTGAGCTGCAGCCCCGCCCCGAACGTCCCGCCACCAGCGGACATGGACGGCGCGCTCACGGTCGTCGTGACCGCGGCGGTCGGCCCGCTCACCGCGCCCGGTGCGGTGACGCTGATCGTCGTGGAGCCGCTGGAGAGCGGGTCGAACTCGACGCCACCGGCCGGTACGCCGAACGGTGTGCGTGTCGCCCCCACGGGGATGGTCAGCACGGCGGTCTGCGCGGCGCCGGCACTGGTGACCAGCTGACCGACCGTCGCATTGCTGTTGCTGACGGTGACGGTGACTGGTGTGCCGCCCGTGCGGATCGCGTACTCGCTCTCGATGCCGGTCCCGGTCGCATTGGCCGTGCCGACCCGCGCCTGGAACGCCGAGTTGGGCGACAACGAGGTCGTGGTCGTGGGTATCGACAGG
>JAIBBJ010000166.1 GCA_019694735.1 Gemmatimonadaceae bacterium
ACGGCGAGGCCGTCACGGTCCGGCGGGCTCCACGCCCATCGGCTGCCGGCCGCGATGCGGGTGTCGGGGGCGCGTTGGTACTGGACCGTCGGTCCGCAGGCGGAGAGGGCTGCGGCGGCCGCGAGGAGGAAGGCGAGAGGTCTCATGGTCCCACGCTCGCCTGCGGGCGCGTCCGGCGCAGTCGGCGCCGGGGGCGGCGCGCATCAGGGAGGTGCCGACCCCGGTGTGAGGCAACGGGGCATCCGGAACCTTCCCGCTCCGCGCCGGAATCGGTACGTTCCGGCGTTCATCGCGATCCCCCTGTCCGCCGCGAGGCCCGGATGCGAACCCCGACCCTGCGCGCGCCGCTGCTCGGCGCGCTCCTGCTGCTCTCCTTCGGCTGTGCGGGCGCCCAGGCGCGCCCCGCCGCCGCGCCCACGCCCGGGCCCTGGGTGAACCTGCTCGAGGGCGGGCCGGCGAAGCACTGGCGCGGCTACCGGATGGACTCGCTGCCGTCGGCGTGGGCCTACGACGCCGCGACCGGGATCCTGACCCGCACGCGGATGGGCGGCGACATCATCACGCGCGAGCAGTACACGGACTTCGAGCTCGAGGTGGAGTGGAAGGTCGGGCCCAAGGGGAACAGCGGGATCTTCTACCACGCGACCGAGGAGACCGCGGTCATCTACGAGAACGCGCCGGAGATGCAGATCCTCGACAACGCGGGCCACAACGACGGCAAGAACACGCTGACGTCGGCGGGGGCGAACTACGCGCTCGACGCGCCGGTGCGGGACGTGTCGCACCCGGCGGGCGAGTGGAACGCGGCGCGGATCGTCGTGCGCGGCGACCACGTGGAGCACTGGCTCAACGGGGAGCGGATCGTGGAGTACCGCCTCTGGACGCCGGAGTGGACCGCGAAGGTGAAGGCCTCGAAGTTCGCCCAGTGGCCGCCGTACGGGCTGGCGCGCCGCGGGCACATCGGCCTGCAGGAGCACGGCGACGTGGTGCAGTTCCGCAACCTCCGCATCCGCGAGCTCTCGCGGTGAGCGCCTCCCCCTCCGCGACCCCCCGCCCGGAGCCCCGATGATCAAGTTCCGCCTCGCGATCCTGATGTTCCTCCAGTACTTCGTCTGGGGGGCCTGGTTCGTGACGATGGGCACCTACCTCGGGCAGACGCTGAAGTTCAGCGGCGCCGAGATCGGCGCCGCGTACGGCGCGATGGCGATCGCCGCGCTGGTGTCGCCGTTCTTCATCGGCATGGTGGCCGACCGGTTCGTGAACTCCGAGAAGCTGCTCGGCCTGCTGCACCTCGCGGGCGGCGGGCTGCTCTACCTCGTGAGCACCCGGGAGACCTTCGGCGACTTCTACCCGATGCTGATCGTGTACGCGCTCTGCTACATGCCGACGCTCTCGCTCAGCAACTCGGTCTCGTTCCACCACATCAAGGACCCGGCGAAGGAGTTCCCGCTGATCCGCGTGCTGGGGACGATCGGGTGGATCGTGGCCGGCATCCTGGTGGGCAAGGTGCTGAAGGCCGACGCGCAGGCGCTGCCGATGCGGCTGGCCGCCGGAGCGTCGCTCGCGCTGGGGCTCTTCTCCTTCGCGCTGCCGGCGACGCCGCCGAAGGGCGGGAGTCGGCCGTTCACCGTGCGCGACGCGCTCGGCCTCGACGCGTTGAAGCTGCTCCAGCACCGCGACTTCCTCGTCTTCACGCTCGGCAGCTTCCTGCTCTGCATCCCGCTCCAGTTCTACTACACGTTCACGAACCTCTACCTGAACGAGATCGGGGCGCCGGAGCCGGCGTTCATCCAGACGTTCGGGCAGATGAGCGAGATCGCGTTCATGCTCGTGCTGCCGGTCTTCCTGGTGCGGTTCGGCATCAAGGGGATCATGCTCGGCGGCATGCTCGCCTGGGCGCTGCGCTACTTCGCGTTCGCGGGCGGCAACGCCAGCACCGGGATGTGGATGGTGTACGCCGGCATCCTGCTCCACGGGGTCTGCTACGACTTCTTCTTCGTGAGCGGGCAGATCTACACCGACCAGCGCGCCGGCGAGAGCATCCGCGCGGCGGCGCAGGGGTTCATCAACTTCGTCACCAACGGGCTCGGCTACCTCGTCGGCGCGTTCGTCTCGGGGCGCGTGGTGGACACCTACGCCCGCACCGACGCCGCGACCGGCGCGACGTCGCACGACTGGACGGCCATCTGGCCGATCCCGGCCTACGGCGCGCTCGCCGTGCTCCTGCTCTTCGCCGTGACGTTCAAGACCGACTCGAAGGCCCCCACCACCGCCTGAGGACCCGCCGATGTCCCGGAACGACCTCGATCGCCGCACCTTCGTGGGCGGGCTCGCCGCCGCCGGCGCCCTCGCCGCGATCCCGCGCCCGCTGCACGCCCTCGGCCGCCAGCAGCAGCGGATCCGCGTCGCCTGCATCGGCGTCGGCGGCATGGGCTTCAACGACGTCCGCGGCGCCTCCACCGAGGAGCTCGTCGCCTTCGCCGACGTGGACTGGCGCTCGGCCGAGCGCGCGTTCCGCACCTGGCCGAACGTGCGCCGGTACAAGGACTACCGCGAGATGCTGGAGAAGGAGCGCAACAACATCGACGCGGTGACCGTCTCGACGCCCGACCACGTGCACGCGGCGGCGGCGATGATGGCCCTCAAGATGGGGAAGCACGTCTACTGCCAGAAGCCGCTCGCCCGCACCATCGGCGAGGTGCGCGCGCTCAAGGCCGAGGCCGCCAAGCGCCCGCGCCAGGCGACGCAGATGGGCAACCAGGGGCACGCGGGCGAGGGGATCCGCCTCATCCGCGAGTACGTCGAGGCGGGGCTCATCGGCCCGGTGCGCCGCGTCGAGTACTGGACCAACCGCCCGATCTGGCCGCAGGCGATCAACCGCAGCACCCAGGCGCACAACGTCCCCGAGACGCTCGACTGGAACCTCTGGCTCGGCCCCGCCGCCGAGCGGCCGTACAACCCGGCCTACGCGCCGTTCAACTGGCGCGGCTGGTGGGACTTCGGCACCGGCGCGATGGGCGACATGGCCTGCCACCTGATGGATGCCGCGTACTGGACGCTCGGGCTCAAGTACCCGGCGCGCATCATCCCCGAGAGCACGCTGCTCTATCCGGAGACGGCGCCGTCGTCGGAGCGCATCACGTACGAGTTCCCCGCGATCGGCGACCGGCCGGCGGTGACGCTCACCTGGCGCGACGGCTCGCTCTTCCCGCCGCGGCCGGAGAACTGGCCGGAGGCCGAGGACTGGCCGTTCGACCGCGAGGGCGGGCAGGTGTGGTACGGCGACAAGGGCGTGCTGCTCGCCGGCACCTACGGCGAGAACGTCCGGCTCCTCGACCCGAAGCTCGCGGCCGAGGTCGCGGCGAACCCGCTGCCGCGGAAGTACCCGCGCACCGAGGGCGTGTACAAGGAGTGGTTCCAGGCGATCCGCGACGGCAAGCAGCCGGGGAGCGACTTCGGCGGCTACGCGGGCCCGATGACGGAGATGATCCTCATCGGCTGCCTCGCGGTGCGCATGGGCCGCACGCTGGAGATGGATCCCAACACCGGCATGCTCAAGAACGTCACGCCGCCGTCGGAGTGGGTGAACCCGACCTTCCGCGCGGGCTGGACGCTGTAGTCCGCTGGGCGGACCTCTCAGCGATGAGGGACGAAGGCGGCGACCGACCGGTCGCCGCCTTCGCCGTTCCGGGCCGGTGTCCAGAAATCCGGCATGTCCTCTCGGTCCCGCGTTCCCCGCCGTACCTTGGGGTCATCCTACCGGTGAGGTCGTGCAGTGCTCGTGGAAGCGTACGTGGACGAGGTGGCGACGGCGGTCGCCGCGGAGCGGAACGGGGCGGGGCGGCTCGAGCTGTGCGGGCCCGGCGAGGGCGGGCTCACGCCGTCGGCGGCGCTGCTGGCCGAGGTGATGGCCACGGTGCGCATCCCCGTGCACGCGATGGTGCGGCCGCGGACGGGGGACTTCGTGTACTCCGCGGCCGAGTTCGCGCAGATGGAGCGCGAGGTGGACCTCGTGCAGTCATCCGGCTGCGCGGGGGTCGTGTTCGGCATCTCGCGCCCCGACGGGCGGCTCGACGTGCCGCGCATGCGGGCGCTGATGGTGCGGGCGCGCCCGATGCGGGTGGGCGTGCACCGCGCGTTCGACCGGACGCCCGACCCGGACGAGGCGCTGGAGGAGCTGCTCGAGCTCGGCGTGGACGTGATCCTCGCGGCGGGGCACGCGCCCACGGCGGAGGATGGGATCCCGACGCTGGCGCGGCTGCACCGGCAGGCGGCCGGCCGCGCGGTCATCATGCCCGGCGGCGGCGTGCGGGCGCACAACGTGCAGCGGATCATCCGCGAGACGGGCGTGCCCGAGGTGCACGCGCGGGCGTCGGACATCGAGGTGTTCGCGGAGCTGGTGCGGGCGGCACACGGGGTGCGGTAGCACGGTGCGGTAGCACGGTGCATGAGCAGGGTGCGTGAGCAGGGCGCGGGCGCGTGGCGCCCGCGGTCGCGGTCAGGCCGCGCCGAGCCCGGACATCAGCCGCAGGAGCGACGCCTGCGTCGCGTCCGCCCGCGCGAGTTCCCCCGCGGGCCGGCCCTCGCGCAGCACGAGGATGCGCGTCGCGAGGTTGAGCAGCTCGGGCATGTCGCTCGTGATCAGCAGTACCGCGCCGCCGGCGGCGGCGTGCCGGTCGATCCACGCGTGCAGCTCGGCCTTCGCCCCGACGTCCACGCCGCGCGTCGGCTCGTCGAGGATCAGCAGGTCGCTCTCGGCGGTGAGCCACTTCGCCATCACGACCTTCTGCTGGTTGCCGCCCGAGAGCGTGACGGTCGCGGCCTCGGCGTCGGCGGCCATCGTCATGGCGGCGAACGCGGCCCCGGTGGCGGCCGACTCCCGCGCGCGGTCCACGACCCCGCGCGACGCGAAGCGCGGCAGCGACGGGAGCGAGCCGTTCTCGCGGTTGGCCATCCCGAGCACGAGTCCCTGGCCCTTCCGGTCCTCCGGCACGAGGCCGAGGCCGAGCGCCATCGCCTCGCGCGGCGAGCGGATGGTGGCCTCGAGGCCACGCACGCGCACGCGGCCGCGGGCGGTCGGGTCGAGCCCGAAGAGCGCGCGCGCGACCTCCGAACGCCCCGCGCCCACGAGCCCGGCGAGCCCGAGGACCTCGCCGGCGCGGAGGGTGAAACTGATGTCGCGCACGCGCCCGCCCGCGGCGCTGAGGCCCTCGACCTCGAGCACCGGCGCGCCCGCCGTGCCGGCCGCATGGCTGGGATAGAACTGCTCCAGCCGCCGCCCGATCATCTGCTCCACGATCGCCGCCTCGTCGAGCGCGGCGGTCGGCGTCGTCGCGACGTGGTGCCCGTCGCGGAGCACGGTGACGGTGTCGCAGAGCCGGAAGATCTCGGGCATGCGATGCGAGACGTAGAGCGTCGTGGTGCCCTGCGCGCGGAGCGCGGCCATCACCGCGTAGAGGCGCTCGGTCTCCCGCTCGCCGAGGCTCGACGTCGGCTCGTCGAAGATGATGATCCGCGCGTCGGCGCCGACCGCCATCGCGATCTGGACGAGCTGCTGCTCGGCGATCGAGAGGGCGCCCATCCGGCGGTCCGGGTCGATCGCGGCACCGACGCGGGCGAGGAGCGCCTCGGCGTGGGCGCGCAGCGCGCGGCGGTCCACGAGCGGGCCGCGGCGCGGCATCCGGCCCATGCCGAGGTTCTCGGCGACGCTGAGCTCGGGCCAGAGCGCGAGCTCCTGGTGCACGATCGCGACGCCGGCGGCCATCGCGTCGCGCGGCTGCCGGAAGCGCACCGCCTCGCCGAACAGCGTGATGGTGCCCGCGTCGGGCCGATCGATGCCGGCGAGGATCCGCCCGAGCGTGCTCTTGCCCGCGCCGTTCTCGCCGCAGATCGCGTGGCAGCTCCCCGCCGCGACGTCGAAGCCGACGTCGGTGAGGGCCGCCACGCCGGGGAAGCGGCGCGTGATCCCGGCGAAGCGGACCGCGGGCGCGCTCACGCCGCCGTCATTGCGGCAGCGCGAGGAACTTCGGGTCCACGTCGGTGAAGCCCCACGCCTGCAGCTGCCGCGCCCAGGCGCCGAGGTTCTCCTTCGAGACGCGGACGAGGTCCATCTGCACGTGCGCCGGCACGTCCTGCTTGTCGTGCACGTGCTGGTAGATGGTGCGGACCGAGACCGCGCCCCAGTCGTAGGTGGGCTGCGCGAAGAGCACCGGCGCGAGCCCCCGGTCCACGTAGTCGAGCTGCGCGGGCAGCGCGTCCACCGAGACGATCCGCACCTTCTTCGGGTCGAGGTCGGTGAGGAGCGAGCGCGTGAAGAGCGCCCAGCCGCCGATCATCGCGAAGCCGGTGATGTCGGGGTACGCGTTGCGCGCGCGGAGCACCTCGGCCGCGGCGTCCTGCGGCGTCTCGGCGTGGTAGAAGGTCGAGACGACGGTGATCCCCGGGTACGCCTTGGCGGCGTCGAGGACGCCCTGCACGCGCTTCTGCAGGTTGGGGGCGTTCTGGTTGCCGGCCACGATGCCGATGCGGCCCGTCCCGCCGAGCTGCGCGGCGAGCTCGTCCATCACCTGCTTCCCCATCAGGGCGTCGTCGCCGCCGTAGAACGAGAACCGGTCGGAGCCCGGCACGTCGGAGTCGAAGGTCATCACCGGGACGCCACGCGCGACGGCGTCGTTCACCGCGGTCACGAGCTTGCCGGCGTCGCTCGCCGAGAGGAGGATCGCGTTGGCGCCCGCGTTCACCGCCTCGGCGATGCGCTGCGCCTGCACGGTCGCGTCCTCGTTGGGCGGCGTGAGCCAGTCGATGCGCACCTTCACCCCGGTCGCCTTGCTGATCGAGTCCGCCGCCGCCTCGGCGCCCTTGCGCCCGGAGAGGAAGACCGGGTTGGTGGAGCTCTTCGCGATCATCGCGATCGTGAAGGCCTGGCCGGAGCCGGCCGCGGCACCGCCCCCGCCGCAGGCGGCGGTGGCGGCGGCGAGCACGCCGGCGGCGAGGGTGCGGCGGAACAGCGAGACGGCGAAGCGGTCCTTCATCGGGCCTCCCGGAGGCGAGTGAGCAGGCGCGTGCCGCCCTGGTCGATGACGACGGCCGCGATGAGCGCGCCGCCGATGATGATCCACTCGTAGTTCTGGTCGAAATGCAGCGTGCGGATGGCCTGGCGGATGGTGACGATGAGCAGGGCGCCGATCATCGCGCTCAGCGCGCTCCCCTTGCCGCCGACCAGGCTCGCCCCGCCCACCACCGCCGACGCGATCACGTACAGCTCGTACCCGTTGGCGTCGGAGGAGGTCGCCGAGCCGTAGAACGCCGCGCCGAGGAAGGCGGCGATGCCGGCGCAGAGCCCCGAGATCACGTACACCCCGATGGTGCTCCGCGCGACCGGGAGCCCCGAGAAGCGGCTCGCCTCCACGTTGCCGCCGATGGCGAACACGTACCGGCCGGCGACCGTGCGGGTGAGGAACACCGCGCCGATCGCGGTGACGGCGCACATCGCGAGCAGCGGGACGGGGGAGAGCGAGCGCCCCAGCCCGAGCGAGGCCTTGGCGACCGCCGTGAGCGAGGTCGGCACGAGGATGCTCTCGGCGCGGCTCATCACGAACGCGATGCCGCGCAGGATCCACATCGTGCCGAGCGTGATGATGAACGGGTGCACGCGAAGGCCGACGACCATCAGGCCGTTGAGCAGGCCGCAGGTCACGGCGACGCCGAGGCAGACCGCCAGCCCGAGGCCGAAGGCGGCGACCGGCGGCAGGGGCCCGGCGGCGCGCAGGACCATGGCCATCGCGACCCCGGCGAGGGCGTAGATGGCCCCGACCGAGAGGTCGATGCCGCCGGAGATGATGACGATGGTCGCGCCGACGCCCATGATCGCGAATCCGCTGGCGTCGGTCGCCATCTGGATCAGCGTGTGGGCGTTCAGGAAGTTGTTGACGGTGCCGCCGCCGAGCGGATCCTGGTGCGAACCGGCCGCGAGGGCGAGCAACCCCCAGAGGACGAGCAGGACCCCGGTGAGCCCGGCCTGCGGCGAGCGCACCAGGGTGCGGACGAACGAGGGGGATGGCATCTCGGGGCGGGAACGTATCGGGTGCACTGGGGGGCGGCAAGGGAAGCGCGGGATGCCGGAGGCGGGTGACGCACCGCGTGCGTGCGCGACCGCGCAGGCGACCGCGTGCGCAACGTGCGCGCGATCCTGCGCGTCGCATTGTGGACCGTGCCGAACCGTGCGACCTTCCCCGCGTTCGCGGCCTTCCGGCCGCACGCGTGGACCCTCGGGGAGGCCGCATGGCACTGGTGTCGCTGAAGTCGAATGTGCAGGGGAAGCAGGTGAAGGCCGCCGCCGAACGGGCGCAGCGGGCGCGGCAGGCCGCGGCGGCGCGGCCGAAGGATCCGGTCACGTTCGGGATCCTCGTGGGCAACCGCGGCTTCTTCCCCGGGCACCTCGCCGAGTCGGGCCGCCGCGAGATGCTCGAGGCGTGCAAGGCCGAGGGGTATGGCACGGTGGTGCTCGGCCTCAAGGACGCGCGCCACGGTGCGGTGGAGAGCCGCGAGGAGGCGAAGGCCTGCGCCGCGCTCTTCCGGAAGCACGCGGGCTCGCTCGCCGGCATCATCGTCACGCTCCCCAACTTCGGCGACGAGCGGGCGGTGGCCGAGACGCTGCGGATGGCGGACCTCGGCATCCCGGTGCTGGTGCACGCGACGAGCGACGACCCGCGGAAGATGGGTGCCGATCACCGGCGCGACGCGTTCTGCGGCAAGATGTCCGCCTGCAACGTGCTCCGGCAGTACGGGATCCCGTTCACGCTGACCTCGACGCACACGCAGCGGCCGGAGTCGGAGGGGTTCCGCGCCGACCTGCGGCGGTTCGCCGCGACCTGCCGCGTGGCGCGCGGGCTCAAGGCGGCGCGCATCGGCGCGATCGGCGCGCGGCCGGCGGCGTTCAAGACCGTGCGCTACAGCGAGAAGCTGCTGGAGGCGTCAGGGATCGCGGTGGAGACGATCGACCTCTCGGAGATCCTCGGCCGGATCGGCCGCCTCGCCGACGGTGACCGCGCGGTGAAGGCCAAGCTCGCGGCGATGGCGGACTACGTGGACACCGACGGGATCCCGCAGCCGGCGCTCCTGAAGATGGCCAAGCTCGGCCTCGTGGTGGACCGCTGGATGCAGGAGGCCGACGTGACGGTCAGCGCGATCCAGTGCTGGACCGCGCTGGAGGAGTTCTTCGGCGTGGTGCCGTGCACGATCATGTCCATGATGAGCGACGTGAACCGGTCGAGCGCCTGCGAGGTGGACGTGCTGGGCACCGTCTCGATGCACGCGCTCGCGCTGGCGTCGGAGACCCCGGCGGCGCTGCTCGACTGGAACAACAACTACGGCAGCGACCCCGACAAGGCGGTCTGCTTCCACTGCTCGAACCTCCCGCGCTCGTTCTTCGACGACGCGGCGATGGACTACCAGGCGATCATCGCGGGCACCGTGGGCCGCGAGAACACCTACGGCACCATCGTCGGCACCGTGAAGGCGGGCCCGATGAGCTTCGCCCGCTTCTCGACCGACGACGTGTCGGGGTGCATCCGCGGGTACGTGGGGGAGGGCGAGTTCACCAAGGACCCGCTCAAGACCTTCGGCGGCGCCGGCGTCGTGCGGATCCCCAACCTGCAGCCGCTGCTGCGCCATATCTGCACGCACGGCTTCGAGCACCACGTGGCCGGCACGTTCGGGCAGGTGGCGGACGCGGTGCACGAGGCGACGACGCGGTACCTCGGCTGGTCGGTGACGCGCCATGCGTGACGCGCGGCGGCCGGCGCACGCGGCGGGGCACCGAGTGGGGCACCGCGCGGGGCGGGCGCGATGACGGTCGTCGCCGGCGTGGACTTCGGCACGCAGTCGGTGCGCGTGACCCTCGTGGACTCGCGCGAGGGGCCGCTCGGCTCGGGCGTGAGCCCGTACCCGGTGCAGCGCACCCCGAGCGACCCCGACTTCGCGACGCAGTCGCACGACGCGCACATGGCGGCGCTGGTGGAGGCGATGCGGACCGCGCTCGCCGAGTCGCGCGTGCGCGGCGCGGACGTCGCGGCGATCGCCCTCGACACCACCGGCTCGACCGTGGTGCCGGTGGGACGCGGGCTCGTGCCGCTCGATGACTACTACCTCTGGTCCGACCACCGCGCGAAGGACGAGGCGGCGCGCATCACCGAGGTCGCGCACCGGATGCGGCTGCCGGCGATCGAGCGGTGCGGCGGCGTCTATTCGTCGGAGTGGGGGTGGGCCAAGCTGCTGCACTGGCTGCGCCACACCACGCGCCGCGACGAGTTCGTGACCGCGCTCGAGCACTGCGACATGGTGGCGGCGGTGCTCTGCGGCATCACCGACCCGGCGGAGCTCCCGCGCTCGGTCTGCGCGATGGGGCACAAGTGGCTCTGGCACGAGGAGTCGGGCGGCTTGCCGCCGGAGGAGTTCCTCGTCGCGGTGGACGAGCGCCTCGCCGGCGTGCGGGCCGCGCTCGGCGGGCGGTACCGGACCTCGGAGCACCTCGCCGGGCGGCTGTCGCCGGCCTGGGCGTCGCGGCTGGGCCTCGCGGCCGGCATCCCGGTCCCGGTCGGCGCGTTCGACGCGCACTGGGACGCGATGGGCGCCGGCATCGCCGAGGGGGACGTGGTGAACGTCGTCGGCACGGCGACCTGCACGATGGCGATCGCGCGGACCGCCGCGAACGTGCCCGGCGTGTGCGGCGTGGTGCACGGTTCCATCCATCCGGACTACGTGGGGATCGAGGCGGGGCTCTCGGCGACGGGCGACCTGTTCGAGGTGATCGCCACGCGCGCCGGGACGACCGTGCGCGAGCTCTCGCAGGGGCTCGATGCCTACCGGGCCGGCCAGACGGGACTGTTGCGGCTCACCTGGGACCAGGGTGACCGCACGGTGCTCGTGAACCCGCGCCTCGGCGGCGTCACCCTCGGCTGGACCATGACGTCCACGATGCGCGACGAGCTCTTCGCGGCGATCGAGGGGTGCGCGATGCACACGCGCGTCATCCTCGACCGGATGCGCGAGCACGGCGTGCCGATCCGCCGCGTCATCCACGGCGGCGGCATCCCGCAGAAGAACGAGGTGCTGAACCGCGTGTACGCGAGCGTGTTCGGCTGCCCGGTGCTCGTGCCGACGCGCCCGATCACCAGCCTCGGGTCGGCACTCTTCGCCTTCCTCGCCGCCGGGACGTTCGCCACCCTCGAGGAGGCACAGCGCGCACTCTGCCCGCCGTACCGCACGGTGGAGCCGGACCCGCAGTGGGCCGGCGTGTACGGAACGCTCTACCCGCTCTACCGGTCGCTCTACTTCGGGATGGGCGAGCCGAGCGCGGCGCCGGTGGCGCTCGGCGGGATCCTGCCGACGCTGCGCGAGGTGGCGGCGCGTCAGCGCGCCGGCTGAGCGTCGAGGGCGCGCAGCCCGGCGAGGATGCCGGCAGGCGCCAGGAAGGCGGAGCCGTGGCGGATGCCGCGCGGCGCGCGGAGCGAGTCGCTCACGACCTCCCACGACGCGAAGTCGCGCGTGCGGCGCGCGCCGTAGCGGCCGCGCGTGTAGAAGTCGAAGTACACGTACCACCAGCCGTCGAGGGCGAGGATGGACGGGCCTTCGGTGTGCACGCCGGTGAAGGCGGGCGCGGCCGGGCCGTAGGGGCCCGTCGCCGCCGGGGCGAAGGCGACGCGGAGGTTGCGGGCCTCGGGCTCGAAGGTCTCGTCCTTCATCACGAGCGCGTACCGGTCCCCGACGCGGGTGATCGTGCCGTCGATCGCCGTGAAGCCGCCGTCGTGGAGCAGCCGCGTGGGGGCGTAGGTGCGGAAGTCGGCGGTGGTCGTGTAGTAGAGCCGGTGGTCGGCCCGCCCGCGCGAGGTGCGCTGGGCCCCGGCGTCGGTGGCGGGGAAGCGGCCGGGGATCGCCGAGGCCCACACGATGACGAAGCGCCGCGTCGCGGCATCCCAGAAGAGGTCCGGCGCCCAGGCATTGAGCGCGGTCGGCTCATGGGCCATCACCTCCACGCGCTCCTGCGGCGACCAGTGGATGAGGTCGCGCGAGTGCGCGACGCCGATCGCGCGGTCGTTCCACGCGATGGTCCAGACGAGGTGGAAGGTCCCGTCGGGCCCGCGGGCGATGGAGGGGTCGCGCATCAGCGAGTCGCGCGTGTCCCACTGCTGCCAGTCGCGGCCCGCGCCGCCGACGGTCGGCGTGAGCAGGGCGCGGCCCCCGTTCAGCGGCTGCCAGGTGAGGCCGTCGGTGCTCCACGCGAGGTGGAGGCCGTCATCGCCATTCCCGGTGAAGTAGGAGAAGAGGTAGGCCGAGTCCGGTTCGGGGGCCGCGGCCGGCGGTCGGGCGCAGCCGGCGAGCGCGAGTGCAAGCGTCGGTGCGAGCGCGGCGCGGGCCCCCGCCAGGTGTGCGACCCGCACGGCGCGGCGCGGGTTCACCGCCGGGCGCCGCCCTGTCCGTAGTAGGCGGTGGGACCGTGCTTGCGGTCGAAGTGCTTGCGGAGCAGCACGTCCGCGAGCGGCGGCGCGTCGGGCCGGAGCGTCGCGGTGTGGTACGCCATCCGCGCGACCTCCTCGAGCACCTCCGCGGTGTCCACCGCGTCGGCGACCGTCGGTCCCCAGACGAAGCTCGCGTGGCCGGCGACGAGCACGGCCGGCATCGCGAGCGGCTCGCGGGCGAACCGCTCGACGATCACGTTGCCGGTGTGGCGCTCGTACCCCTCGGCGATCTCGGCCGCCGTGAGCGCGCGCGTCACGGGGACGGGACCGTCGAAGTGGTCCGCGTGGGTGGTGCCGTAGCAGGGGATGTCGCGGCGGGCCTGCGCCCACACGGTCGCGTAGTGCGAGTGCGTGTGCACCACGCCCCCGATGTGCGGCCAGGCGTTGTAGAGCGCGAGGTGCGTGGCGAGGTCGGAGCTCGGGCGCAGCTTGCCCTCGACCACGCGGCCGTCGAGGTCGGTGACGACGAGGTCGGCGGCGCGGAGCCGTGCGTAGGGGACGCCGCTCGGCTTGATCACCACGCGGCCGCGCGCGCGGTCCACCGCGCTCGCATTGCCGAAGGTGAACTTGGCGAGGCCGCGCGCCGCGATGGCGCGGTTCGCCTGGAGCACCGCGGTGCGGAGCGCGGCCGGGACCTTCTGCGAGGTGCGGGCCATCAGATCCGCGCCCGCTCGCGCGCCTTGGCGATGACCTGCGCCATGACGTCGCGGTGCTTGCCGAAGGTGTCGTCCACGATCTGCAGCGTGGGGATGCTGTTGGGGCCGAGGCCGAGGGTCTCGGTGTTGAAGCGCTGGAAGCCCGCCTCGTGGACGCCGCTCGAGCCGCGCCCCGGGGCCGGCGCGGAGAGGTGCGAGAAGAAGCGCGCGTACCGGGCCCAGCGCGCGCCGCCGCCGGCATGGTAGACGGGGATGAACTCGTAGAGCGCGTCGTAGGGCATCTCGCCGACGCAGAGGCAGTCCGGGTAGCGGCGCCTGAGCTCGAGCACCATCTCCTTCGTGCCGGCGTGCATGTCGCCGGTCGTCGAGTTCACGTGCCCCCCGACGATGTCGAGGAAGTACGCGTCCACGTGGAACGTCTCGATCATCCAGGCGATGCGCTCGGTGAGGTGCCGGCGCCACGACGCCTCGCCGAGGTTCATGTAGGTGAGCCACCCGTCCTGGTGCCGGTCGTTGTTCCAGTCCACCCAGTTCAGGAAGTACGTGTCGCCGTCGATCTTCCGCGTCTCGCCGCCCTTGATGCGCTCCCAGACGGGCTGGCGGCGGTTGGCGGAGTTGGCGCCGTACATCGGCATCATCCGGAAGCCGAGCCGCTGCGCCTCGGTGATGAGGGTGCGGAAGCCGGCCTCGCCGCCCATCCGCGGGTCCACCGCGTAGTTGGGGTAGTCCCAGTAGTAGCGGCCGTCCCACGCGGCGAGGAAGACGAGGACGCGCGAGGCGGGGATCTGCGTCGCCACCCAGCGCAGGATCTCGAGCTGCTGCGCGTAGGTGTTGAAGATGAACCCGGTGTAGTGCTGCCCGTGCATGGTGAGCACGAGCGAGATGTCGCGCATCCACGCCGGCACGTCGGGGCGGGTGGCGAAGGGCGGGATCCGGTGGGCCTGCTCGAGGTGCGCCCAGTGCAGGGCGCAGGCGGCGTCGAGTGTGGGCGCGCGCCCGAGGCGCCAGCGCGGCACCGTGATCCGCCGGTCATCGCGCCAGGCATCGTGCTCGTGCACGAGCTCGAGCCGCTGCGCCTGCTCGCCCGGCTGGAAGTCGAACCGCTTGGGCCGGACCTTGTCGTCGAGCGAGGCGACGTAGAGCCACTCGGTGGGCGAGGCCTCGACGGCGGCGAACGGCGTGGACATCCCGGGGACGGGGGTGCCGCCGTGCAGGTCGCCGGCGCCGAAGGTGTACCCGCCGAGGACCTCGTGGTCGAGCGAATCGAGGTTCCACGGCGGGTTGCCGGCGAGCGAGACGCGCCCCCGGGGGATGTCACGCACCACCGTGGTCACGGTCTTCACGGGATGCGGCATCTCGCAGGTGATGTCCCACTCGATGGTGGTGCCGCGCCTCTCGAACGTCGCGGTGAGCGTCCCGGCCGAGCGCGCCTGGCCACCGGCCCAGGTGAAGCCGGTGCAGGTGACGGTCATCCGGTCGCCGTCCACCACCGCCCGCATCCCCGCCTGTTCCGGGGCGTAGGTGTTCTCGTCGGTGAAGACGAGGAACCCGAAGCGGTGGCCGCCGAACGCGACCGACGGCTCGGGGAAGTCGAAGCTGAAGCGCATCCGTCCGCTGCCGCGCGACGGCGTGTGCACCTCGCTGGTGTTGAACAGCGCCACGATCTCGCCGTCGGCGAGGCGCTGGCCCGGGAGCACCGCGGGGGCGGCGTCTGCCGGGCCGGCCGCGTCGGTGGGGTGGGCGGCCGCGCCGGCAGGCAGGGCGGGCACCATCCCGGCCGCGCCCGCGGCCCCGACGACCTTCAGCCAGTCGCGGCGCGTGAGTTCATCGCTCATGGGGCCTCCGCCGCGCGGACGATGCGCACGGCATACACCGGCGCGATGCGGCCGGTGGGCGTGGTGGTGGCGAAGCGCACGGTCACGCGCGCCTTCGTCCCGATGAGCGCGGCCGGGATCGCGTAGCGGACGTCGAAGAATCCCGTCGCCGCGGGGTTCGGGGTGAAGCGCGCGACGGGCGTGCCGTCCACGCGGATCTCGAAGTCCCCGGCGGTCGGCGGCAGGCCGAGGTCATTGAAGTACGTGACGACGAGCGCCATCTCGGTGGTGGGTTCCACCATCAGCCCGTACTCGAACCAGCCGGGGCCGGCGCGGAAGGCGCGCGGGCCGTTGCGCTCGACGCGCCGGTCGGCCGGGTCGCTCGCGTAGTTCGCGGTCGCCTCCGCCTCGATGTCGCCCGGCACGAGGTACGCGACGGTCGCGGCCTCGAGTCGCCGCTGGCGCTCGACCTCCGCGGAGTGGGCGCGCACCCGCTCGCCGAATTGCGGCTCGGTGAGCACGTCCTGGTAGATGCTGTAGCGGCGGCGGTGCGTCCGGTGGAACGGGGTGAAGGCGACGTCCTCGCGGGCGGCGGGGTCGGCGGTGCGGCGGCCGACGCCGCGCGCGACGAAGTCGCCCTCGCGGGTGCCGGCGGGGACGATCCACTCATGCACCGGCCGCGCTCCGGCGACGAGCAGCGGCGGCGGCACCGGCGCACCGGCGCCGCGCCGGCCCTCGGCCCGCGGCCCGTGGTCGGCGGCGAGCGCGAGCGGACCCCACATCACCGCCGCGACGGTCGCGTCGTCGGGCACGGGCTCCAGCCGCAGGGTCTTGGGGATCGCGAGTTCGATGGTGTCGCCCGCGCGCCAGGTGCGCGTGAGGCGGACGTAGGTGGAGGCGAGTGCGGCCTCGTTGCCCGGCGCGTCGCGGCGGCCGCCGGCCGCGGCGTCGAGCGCCGTTGCCAGCGGCGGCACCGCGACGGCGGTGCCGTTGACCTTCACGGCGAACCCGTCGCCGGCCCACGCGGGCCGGCGTACGGCGATCGTCAGCGGCCGCGGGCCCGCCGCGGTCACGCGGATCGTCGTGGCGTCCCCTTCCGGGAACCGCGTCACCTGCTCCAGCTGCAGCGCGTGCTCGGTGAAGCGCGCGACGGAGGGGACGAACAGGTTCACGTACACCGTGTCGTCCGACTCGTAGTAGAGCCCGTCGGCGTGGAGGCCGTGGCTCTCCATCCCGGTGCCGACGCAGCAGGTGAAGTTCTCGAGCATGTCCTGGTACTCCTGCTCCACGCCCCGGCCCACCGGCACCATATAGGATGTGCGGCCGTCGGCGTCGTCGATCGACGCCAGGATGTGGTTGAAGAGCGTCCGCTCGAGGAAGTCGGCGTAGGCGGCGTCGGGGCGGAAGCCGAAGAGCCGCCGCGTCAGCTTCGCCATGTTGTAGCAGTTGCACGTCTCGGCGGTGCGCCCGTCCACCCGGGCCGCGAGCCGGTCGGGCTGGCCGAAGTACTCGGCGAGTCCGTGCCCGCCGGTCGCGTAGCTGTGGTGCTGCGCGACGCGGTCCCAGAAGAACGAGGCAGCGACGAGGTCGCCCGGGTCGGCGGTGTACCCGTAGCGTGCCGCCGAGCCGATCAGCTTGGGGATCTGGCAGTTGCCGTGCTTCCCCGAGAGATTGTCCTGGTGCCGCTTGAGCGGGTCGGTGAACGCGGCGTGCTCGAAGCGCTGCGAGAGCGCGAGCCAGCGCCGGTCGCCGGTGTCGGCGTAGAGGTCGGCGAGGACCTCGTTCATCCCGCCGTGCTCGGTGTTGAGCATCCGCGCGACCTGCGCGTCGTCGAGCGGTGCGAGGATGGTCTCCGCCCACTGCGCGAAGCGGACCTCGACCGCGAGCGCCTCGCGGTCGCCGGTGAGGCGGTACGCGTCCCGCAGCCCGGCGAAGGTCTTGTGCAGCGTGTACCACGGCGACCAGAGGCCGTTGAGGTCGAACGCCGCCGAGCGGATGTCGCCGGCCTTCACCTGCGCCCAGGCCTCGCGGCCGTTGGCGAGCGCGCTGAGGTAGCCGTCGCCCTGCGCGGCCTGCACCGCGGCCATCTCGCGGACGAGGTACGCGGCGCGCGCCTTGAAGCGCGGATCGCCGGTGATCGCGTGGAAGATGCTCACCGCGGAGAGGTGGTGGCCCGCGATGTGCCCGGTGAGGTTCTTGGCGTCGCCGTCCCAGCCGCCGTACGGCTCGGCCTTCTGCGGGAGCCCGGCGCGGCGGCGGTAGTACGCCATCATGCGGTCCGGGTCGAGCGACAGCAGGTACGCGGCGGTGAGATCCTGCGCGTGGCGCAGCGGACCGCCGGTGACGGTGACCCGCCCGAGGGCGAGCGGGCGCGCCCGGAGCATCCGCTTCTCGAACGCGCGGATGGCCGCCGGGTCGTCGGCCGCGGCGCGGGCCGGCGCTGCGGCGGCTGTACCGGCGGCCGTGCCGGCGGCGTCGGCGACGCCCGCCCCGGCGGTGGCCAGCGGGGCCAGCGAGGCGGCTGCCGCCGCCGTGGCCGAGCGCTGGAGGAACTCCCGCCGGGACGCGCAGCTCATCGGATCACGGCTTCCAGGTGCCGCGGGCGACCGCCGGCACGAACCGGTCGATCCCGCGCCCCGGGAACGGCACGGTGCGGCCGCTCTCGGCGCTCTGGTACGCCGTCATCAGCATCTTCACGACCTCGACGCCGTCGTCGAAGGTGAGCATGGGGCGCTCCTTGCCGAGGAAGACGCGCACGAAGTGGCGGTCCTCGCCGGTGTAGCCGTAGGCGAGGTACTCCTCGGGCACCACGGGCATGACGCCCTGCTCGGCGTTCTGCTTCTCGACGAGGTCCTCGCCGGCGCGGCCGGTCACCTCGCGCGAGAAGAAGAGCTGGAGGCCGCTGTCGAGCGAGTTCCACTTCATCGAGTACTCGGGACCGAGGAGCTCGGCGGAGAGGCGGAGGCCGGCGCCGACGAAGCTCCAGCTGGTGGTCGCCTCGCCGATCACCGTGTGGCCCTCGGCGGTCTCGAACTCGATCATCACCGAGGCGAAGTCCTCGCTCGGCCGCTTGGCATAGTCCACGGCGGGGCCCATCATCGCCTTGAGCTTCTTCGCATAGGCGGGGCGCGACCACTTGAGCGACGCGATGTGGCCGGTGACGCGCACGGGCTTCACGGTGCTGAGCGGCTTGCCGGGCTCGGTGAGCAGGTGCCGGACGAGGAGCGCCGAGTGGCACATCATGTCGTTGAGCACGCCGCCGCCCTGCAGGTGCCCCTGCCAGAACCAGGGCATGTGCGGGCCCGAGTGCTCCTCGCCGGCGCGGGCGAGGTAGGGGCGGCCCGTCGTCGCGGCGCCGCGGGCCCAGAGGAGCTTCTTCCCCGCCTCGACGTGCGGGGCGAAGAGCTGGTTCTCGAGGTAGCCGGTCTGCAGGCCGACGCTCTTCACGAGCCGCGCGACCTCCTTCGCCTCGGCGACGTTGCGCGCCAGCGGCTTCTCGCAGGCGATGCCGCGCAGGGTGCCCTTGCCGCTCCGGATCGCGTGGACGATCTCCTCGACGTTCTCGATGCGCGCCTGGTTGGGTCCGCAGAGCCAGAGGGCATCGATGGTCGGGTCGGCGACCATCGCGCTGATGCTCTTGTAGGCCCTGGCGTGCCCGGTGTCGAGCTTCCGGGAGAGCGCCGCCGCCGACTCGGCGTTCTTCTGGTTGGGCGACCAGACGCCGAGCACGTCGGCGTCGCGGACGCCCTGCCAGGCCTGGATGTGGAAGCGGGTGTTGAAGCCCGAGCCGATGAAGCCTACGCCGAGACGGTCAGCCATTGCGATCGAGGAGGGGAGGGGAGGGAGGGATCAGCGCGCGAGGCGGCGCACGAGCTGCAGCATGAACTCCACCGAGCGGTCGTAGGCCGCCGCGGTGACGCGCTCGTCGTTGCCGTGCATCGTACGCAGTTCGGCGTCGGCGGTGAAGAGGCCGATGACGCCGAAGGTCGGGATGCCGAGGTTGCGGAGGTAGACGCCGTCGGTGGCGCCCATCTCCATGAACGGGATGATCGGGACGGGGCCGACGGTCGCGGCGAGCGACTCGGTGATGGCGGTGCGGAGGACCGCCGGGAGCACCGACGGCGGGCTCGGGCGCGCCGGGTAGGCGACCGTGACCTCCACCTGCGCCGGGGCGGCGAGGCGGCGCAGCGTCGCGACGACGGAGTCGGGCTCGGTCCCCGGGATGACGCGGCAGTTCACGTTCGCCGTCGCCTCGGCCGGGATCGCGTTGGGGGCGGTGCCGCCGCTGACGAGCGACACGATGCAGGTGGTGCGGAGCAGCGCGTTGAGTGCCGGGTCGGCGCTCAGGGTGCGCGCGGCCGCGGCGTCCGACGGGTCGCGCGCGATCGCGGCCATCGCCGCGCCCTGCGCGCCCGGCGTCATCGTGGCGCGCGCACGGAGGAACTCGCGCGCGACGGGATTGAGCGTCACCGGGAAGGTGAAGGCGCCGACGGCCGAGATGGCGCGCGCGAGCCGGTCGATCGGCGACGGGCCGTTGGGCACCGAGCTGTGCCCGCCGGGCCCGCGGGCGGTGAGCGTGACGTCGAGGTAGATCTTCTCGGCGGACTGCACGCTGAAGGCGACGGGCGCGCCGGCGACCATCTCGCCGCCGCCCGCATCGGCGATGATCGCGAACTCGGCCCGCGTGAGGTCCGGCCGGTTGGTGACGAGCCAGTCCACGCCGTTGTTCTTGCCGCTCTCCTCGCCCGCGGTGAGCATGAGGAGCAGGTCGCCGGCGGGCACGACCCCGTCGGCCTGCAGCGTCAGGAAGGCGGCGACGAGCGAGGCCGCCGGGCCCTTGTCGTCCTGCACGCCGCGGCCGTAGAGCACCCCGTCGCGCTCCGTGAGCGTCCACGGGTCGGCGCTCCAGAGCGGCGGCTCGGCGCCCACGACATCGAGGTGCGCGCCGAAGAGGCGCGGGGGGCGCGTGCGGTCGCGCCCGCGCAGGCGCACGACGAGGTTGCGGTCCTCGGTGCCGGCCCCGAGCAGCAGCACGTCCTCGGCCGGGAAGCCGGCGGCGCGGAAGCGGGCGGCGAGCGACTCGGCGAGCGGGGTGGTGCTCCCCTCCGTCGTGGTGCGCTGCGACACCATCTCGGCGAGCACCTCGCGCGCGAGGCGGGTCGCGCCCTGGGCGGGCCCGGCGGCCGGCCAGAGGAGCGCCGCGAGGAGGACGGGGGCGACGGGCGGCAGGCGCATCACGGCGGAATGTGCATCGCGTCGGGGGAATCCGTCAGGGTTCGTCGTGCGGGAACGGCGCAGGCGGTATCCCGCACGCCGAACCCGCACCGACGTTCCGTCCACCCCCCGACTGCGCGGCCGCCGCCGCGGCCGCATCGTGGGCGTGCCACCTGAAGGAGGGCACGATGACACTGATGAGGACCGATCGCCCCGTGTCGCTCGAGCGGGACCTGAACCGCATGCGGAACCGGCTGCAGCGGTTCTTCGAGGAGCCGTTCGGCCTCGACCTCCGGCTTCCCGTGCTGGACGAGAAGCGGATCGAGCGGATGCTGTGGACCCCGGCGGTGGAGGCGACCGAGACGCCGACGGAGTACCTGATCACGGCGGAACTGCCGGGGATCAGCCCGGAGGACGTCGAGGTCGCGATCGCCGAGGGGGTGCTCACCCTCAAGGGCCGCAAGCTCGAGGAGCGGAAGGAGCCGAAGGACGAGCGCACCTTCCATCTCTGGGAGCGGAGCTACGGCGAGTTCGCGCGGACGTTCCGGTTCCCGGTGCCGGTGCACGAGGAGCAGGTGCTGGCGGAGTTCACCAACGGGATCCTGCGGGTGACCGTGCCGAAGCTCGAGGTGGCGCCGCCGGCGACCCGGACGGTGCCGATCGCGAAGAAGTAGCGATCAGTACCCGATCCCGCGCAGGTACGCGCGGGCGGACCCCGCCGACGCCCACGGGTCGGCGGGGTCGTCCATGTCCATGGTCGCGGTGACGACGCGCTGGGCCTCGCCCTGCCGGAGCAGCGCCCGCCAGTCGATCGTCCCCTGGCCCATGTCCACCTGCGTGCGCGGGTCGGTGCGCGCGGAGTCCTTCAGGTGCAGGTGCGCGATGCGGGTCGGATGCGCCTTGAGGAACGCGAGCGGGTCCTGCCCGCCGACGTGCGCCCAGAAGCAGTCGAGCTGGAGGTCCACCGACGCCGGATCCGACTCGCGCATCAGGATCTCGAGCGCCGAGAGCGCGCCGTGCTTCCGGAACTCGCGGTCGTGGTTGTGGTAGCCGATGCGCATGCCGAGCGGCGCGGCCTTGCGGCCGGCGGCGGAGAGGAGGGCGGCCGCGCGCTTCCAGCCGTCGGCATCGTCGCTGTAGCCGCGCCCCATCCCGGCGACGATGACCGTGTGCACGCCGATGGTGGCGTAGTGGTCGAGCGTGGCGTCCACCTGGTCGGCCTCGAGGACCTCGGAGCCGACGTGGCAGGTGGGCGCCTCGAGCCCGTTGGCGTCGAGGAGCGCGCGGACCTGCGCGGCGGTGCGGTCGGCGTTGCCCCACCACTCGACGCGCTCGTAGCCGAGCCGCGCGACGCGCGCGAGCCCGGCCTCGAGGTTCCCCTGCATGGCCTTCCGCATCATGTACATCTGGACGCCGATCCCGCCGATGGCACGGCGGGCGGCGCTGCCGGTGGCCGACGGCGGCGAGGCGGGCATGGCGGCGGAGGCGAGGGCCGGCGTCAGCGCGGTGGCGCCGAGCGTGAGGAGGAAGTCGCGGCGGGAGGTCGTCATGAGGCGGAAGCTACGCGCGGCCGCGAGGGTCGGCCAGCGAGCCGCCGGCCCGGCGCGGCGAGCGGCCGGCGGGCTACTCGACGTACTTCGTCGGGTCGTACGCCATCGTGGACCGGAAGAGCGAACGGAGGTAGGCGAGGTCCGTGTCCGCGTCGCCGGTGGGCGTGAAGAGCGGATGCAGGTGGACAGCCTTGGTGGAGAAGTCGAACGCGACCGGCAGGATGGGGATCCCGGCCTGCACCGCGATCCAGTAGAAGCCGCTGCGCCAGCGGTCCACGCGGCTGCGGGTGCCCTCGGGCGAGAGCACGATGATCGCCTTGTCGAGCCGCTGCGCGAGCTCGGCGGTCTGCGTGACGACGTCGCTCTTCTTCGAGCGGTCCACCGGGAAGCCGCCGAGGAAGCGCATCAGGATCCCCAGCGGGAACCGGAAGAGCGTGTCCTTGCCGAGGAAGGTGCCGCGGATGCCGAGCGCGTACATCGCGCGGATGCCGACGATGAAGTCCCAGTTGGACGTGTGCGGCGCGACGATGAGCACGAACTTGCGCGCGTCCGGGAAGTCGGCGCCGGTGAAGCGCCAGCCGCTGAGCCGCATCAGGCCGATCATCAGCCAGCGCAGGAACCAGTTGCCGCGCTGCGCGACGTTGTCGGACACGATCGGCACGTTGACCGTGCCGCCGCGCCGGCCGGCGGGGGGGCGGTGCATGGCGGTGGAACGTAGGTGGCCGCTGGCGCGGGTCAAGGGAACGGCTAGACTCAGGGAGCGGTTCCGACCCTCGTCCACGAGATCCGAATGTCCGTGCCTCCGTCGTCCCTCGCCGTCCGCGCCCGGGTGGGCGTCCGTGCCGCGGCCGCTGCCCTCACCGCCCTCGTCCTCGCGGGCGCGCCGCTCGCCGCGCAGCGCCCGTCCACCGCGGCCGATGCGCAGCGGCTCATCGGCGCGCTCGCGGCCGATTCCATGGAAGGCCGCGCCATCGGCACCGCGGGGAACGACCGCGCGGCGCGCTACATCGCCAACGAGATGCGCCGGCTCGGGCTGCAGCCGGGCGGCGACGAGGGTGGCTACCTGCAGCGGATCCCGCTCAAGCTGATGCCGAGCCGCCGGCCCGGCGGTCCGCAGCGGCTGGGCCCGGTCGCGAGCTTCGCGGATCTCGACACGGTGGACGCCGCGCGCCGCGGCGCGTCGCAGAACGTGGTCGGCATCCTCCCCGGCAGCGACCCTGCGCTCCGCGACGAGGTGATCCTGGTCGGCGCGCACTTCGACCACCTCGGCGTGAACGGCGCGCGCGCGGTGGACGGCGACTCGGTCTTCAACGGCGCCGACGACGACGCGTCGGGCGTGGCGGCGGTGCTCGAGGCGGCGCGGCAGCTGAAGGAAGGGCGGCCCACGAAGCGCACGATCGTCTTCATCGCCTTCACCGGCGAGGAGACGGGCGGCGCGGGCACGCGCTGGTACATGGCGCACCCGGTGCGGCCGCTCGCGCAGACGGTCGCGCAGCTGCAGATCGAGATGATCGGCCGACCGGACTCGCTCGCCGGCGGCCCGGGCAAGGGGTGGCTCACCGGCTACGAGCGCTCGACGATGGGACCGATGCTCGCCAAGGCCGGCATCCCGGTGATCCAGGACCCGCGGCCGTCGGAGAACTTCTTCCAGCGCTCCGACAACTTCGCGTTCGCGCTCGAGGGCATCCCGGCGCACACCTGGTCGTCGTTCGGCGGCCACACCGACTACCACGGCGTGAACGACGAGGTGGACCGGATGGACCTCGCGCACGTCGCGGCGATGATCGACGGCGCCGCGCGCGCGGCGCGGGTGCTCGCGGACGGGCCGCGGCCCGAGTGGGTGCCCGGCGGCAAGCCGGAGCGGCCGGC
>JAIBBJ010000005.1 GCA_019694735.1 Gemmatimonadaceae bacterium
GTGGTGGTGCTGCTCGTGCCGCGGGAGACCAGCGCGGACGGGCGCGGCCACATCGCCATCCAGGTGGGGCAGGGGGCCGAGGGCTTCATCACGGACGGCATCGCGGGCGACATCCGCCGCGAGGCGACGCCGCTGCTCGCGCGGGGGGACTACGGCGCGGGGCTGACGCTCATCACGGGCCGGCTCGCGCAACGGTACGCGGCGGAGTTCGGGTTCTCGCTCGATTCGGCCGGCGTGCCGCCGCCGCGGCGGAAGCGCGAGCCGCGCATCCCGCCCGTGGTGATCCTGATGGTGATCTTCGTGATCGTGAACGTGCTGCTGCAGGCCCGCCGCGGGCGTCGCGGGCTCGTCGTCGTGCCGTTCCCGGTCGGTCGGCGGGGCGGATGGGGCGGGGGCGGCTTCGGCGGCGGGTTCGGCGGGGGCGGCTTCGGTGGCGGCGGCGGATTCGGCGGGTTCGGCGGCGGCGGCGGATTCTCGGGCGGCGGCTCGAGCGGGAGCTTCTAGCGATGGCGACACAGGCGACGATGACCCTCGAGGCGCTGACGGCGCGCCTGCAGCGCACCTTCGGGGAGGCGCTCGGGGCGGTCGTGCTCTACGGCTCGGCCGCCCGCGGCGAGGCCGTGGATGCGCGCTCCGACCTGAACGTGCTGGTGACGGTGCGGCGGCTCGAGCCGGCTGCACTCCGAGCGCTGGCGGCGACCGTGACCGAATGGACGGCCGCCGGCCACCCGCCGCCGCTGCTGCTCACCGAGGCGGAGTGGCGCGGGAGCGCGGACATCTTCGCGATCGAGGTCGCCGACATCCTCGACCGCCATCGCGTGCTCGTGGGCGCGCTCCCGCCGGAGCCGCAGCGCGTGGACCCGGCGCACCTGCGCCACCAGCTCGAGTTCGAGGCGATGGGGAAGCTCCTGGCGCTCCGGCAGGGGATCCTGGCCGCCGGTGGCCGGCCGGAGCAGGAGCTGGAACTCCTCGCCCGGAGCCGCAGCGCGGTGCTCGTGCTCTTCCGCACGCTGCTGCGGGTGCACGGCGAGCGCGGCGCGGACGGGCCCGAGGATGTGGTGCGGCGCGCCGCGGCGCGCGCGGGGTTCGACCCGGCCCCGTTCCTCGAGGTGCTCGCGCACGTGACGGGCGCCGCGCCGATCCCGGCCGCCCGGGCGGACGCCGTCCTGACGGCGTACCACGCGGGTCTCGAACGGCTGACCTCCCACGTGGACGCGCTCGTGCAGGGCGGCGGGTGACACCCGCCGGCCGCTCCCTGCGTATCATTCCCAAGGTCCCTCTCCCGGAGTCGCTGATGAAGAAGTGGTCCGTCCTCGTGCTCGCCCTGCTGCTCTCGGCGTGCGGGTACAACTCGATCCAGACGATGGACGAATCGGCCGCAGCCGCGAAGCAGCAGATCGAGGTGCAGCTGCAGCGGCGCGCCGACCTCATCCCGAACCTCGTCGAGACGGTGAAGGGCTACGCGGCGCAGGAGACCGCGATCTTCACGGCGGTCGCCGAGGCGCGCGCCGGGCTCGCCGGCGCGGTGAAGGGCGGGGACGTCGCGCAGATGGCGGATGCGAACGCGGCGATGACGGGCGCGCTCGGCCGCCTGCTCGCGATCTCGGAGAACTACCCGCAGCTCAAGAGCGACCAGAACTTCCTGCGGCTGCAGGACGAGCTCGCGGGCACCGAGAACCGCATCGCGGTGGCGCGCACCGACTACAACAACGCCGTGAAGGACTACAACGCCTACATCCGCCGCTTCCCGGCGGTGCTCACGGCCAAGGTGACGGGCGCGAAGGCGCGGGCCTACTTCGAGGTGACGAACCCGGCGAGCCGCGAGGCGCCGGCGGTGAAGTTCTGATCCGGCCTCGCCGGTGATGGACGAGGGGGCTCGCGCGGCTGGTCCGCGCGAGCCCCCATCGCATTCCAGTCGGCCGCCCGCTACTGCGCGTCCGGCAGGACGTAGGTGAGCGGGTCCACGGGCTTGCCGTTCACGTGGATCTCGTAGTGCAGGTGCGGGGCGGTGGCGAGGCCGGTCTGTCCGACGGCGGCGATGAGCTGGCCGCGGGTCACGCGCTGGCCGGTGCGGACCGCGAGGCGCGAGCAGTGGGCGAAGCGCGTGCGGATGCCGTTGCCGTGGTCGATCTCGACGGTGAGTCCGTAGCCCTTGTCCACGCCGGCCGAGACCACGGTGCCGGTGGCGGGCGCGACGATGGGCGTGCCGGTCGGGGCGGTGACGTCGATGCCCTCGTGCGGCCGGTTCTCGTGGAGGATGGGGTGGAAGCGGCTCGACGTGAACTGGCTGGAGAGCCAGCCGGTGGTCGGCATGATGCTCGGCGTGTTGGCGAACTTCTCGAAGTTGCGCTGCAGCGTGTCCGACACGTCGGAGAAGGAGCGGGCGAGCGTCGAGGCCCGCGAGATCAGCCCCTCGACATCCGGGCGGGCGCTCCAGCCCAGCCGTCCGAGGAAGGGCCGCCGGCGGGTCGGCTGCAAGGGCTCGACCTCGGTGAGCGAGGCGGTCACCAGGGACGGCTTCGCCGTATCGCGGACGGGCGTCGCCTCGACCGGGAGCCCGGCGAGCATGCGCATCTGCTCCTCGCGCCTGGCGAGCGATGCGATGGTGTCCTCGAGGACCCGGAACCGGGCCTCCACCTGGGCGATCTCCTGCTGGAGGGCTGCGTTCTGCCGGGCGACCAGCCGCGCGCCGGGCGTCCCCCACGGCGTGAACAGCACGGTCACGGCCGCGATCACGAGGAGGCCGGCCGCGGCGGCGCCCCAGCCGAGGGCGCGGAAGGTCCACCCGGGGACCGACAGCTCCCGGGTGGTTCCGTTCTTCGGCGGGACGACGAGGAGGGTCCAGCGGCGGCGGTCCATCGCCTTCCAAGATAGGATGGCGGAGGGCCGTCCGGCCCCGAGGATACCCCGAAGCCGGTCAGGCGGCCTTGGGGGGCTCCGGGCGGGGGAAGAGGCCCTCGCCCTTGCTCACCCGCCAGCCGGTGCAGTCGAGTCGATCGGCGTCGGCGAAGGGGGTGGCCGCGGCGGTGCCCGGTCCGCCGAGCGCCCGCCACAGCGACTCGGCCTTCTCCGGCATGAAGGGCGCGAGGTAGACGGCCTGCCGGGCGAGCTGGCGCACCAGCGATGCGAGGACGCGTTCGAGCTCGGGACGGTTCGCCGGGTCCTTGGCCAGCACCCACGGCTTGCTGTCCTGGATGCACTGGTTCGCGCGGCCGACGGTGCGCACGATGGCCTCGAGGGCCTCGTGGCAGAGGAAGCCGCGCGATCCGTCGAGGGCCGCGCGGGCCGCGGCGTAGTCGGCGGCGTCGGCGGCATCCACCTCGCCCCGGGCCCCCGCGGGAACGACGCCCTCGCAGTACTTCTCGACCATCGCCGTGGTGCGGCTCGCGAGGTTCCCGATCCCGTTGGCGAGCTCGGCCGTGTAGACGGCCTCGAAGCGCTCCCACGAGAACGAGCCATCGCCGTCGAAGGGGATCTCGCGCAGGAGGTAGTAGCGGAACGCGTCCGGGCCGAAGCGTGCGACGGCCTCGGCGAGCTCCAGCTTCACGCCCGCGGACTTGCTGAAGCGCTCGCCGCCGAGGGAGATGAAGCCGTGGCCCCAGACGCGCTCCGGGAGCGGGAGGCCGGCGGCCATCAGCATCGCCGGCCAGATCACGGTGTGGAAGCGCGTGATGTCCTTGCCCACGACATGCACGGTCGCCGGCCAACTCGCGCGCGAGCCCTCGAAGAACTGCGCGGTCCAGTAGTTCGGCAGGGCATCGAACCAGACGTAGGTGGTCTGGGTCTCGCCGTCGGAGAGCGGACGCGGGAAGGGCACGCCCCACGAGAAGCGCGCGCGGCTCGCCGAGACGTCCTCGAGGCCCTCGTCGAGCAGCGCGAGGATCTCGTTGCGGCGCGACTCGGGCTGCAGGAACGCCGGGTGGGCGGCGAAGTGGGCCTTCAGGCGGTCGCCGTACGCGGACAGCCGGAAGAACCAGTTCCGCTCGGTGACCTCCTGCAGCGTCCGTGTGGGATGCAGCAGGCACTTCCCGTCCACGATGTCGGCGGGCTGCTTGAAGCTCTCGCAGCCGACGCAGTAGAGGCCGGTGTACGAGCGCTCGTAGAAGTCGTCGGGGCTGTTGGCGAAGATCCGCTGCAGCAGCTCCTGCACCGCGCGATGGTGCGTGGGATGCGAGGTGCGGATGAACTGGTCGTGGGCGATGTGCAGGGTCCGCCACATCGCCTCGAAGCGCCCGGCGATGCGGTCCACGAAGTCCTGCGGGGCGAGGCCGGCGGCCTCGGCGGTCTGCGCGACCTTCTGGCCATGCTCGTCCATGCCGATGCAGAACCAGACGTCGTCGCCCAGCTGCCGATGGAAGCGGCAGATGGCGTCGGCGCCGATCTTCTCGAGGGCGTGCCCGAGGTGCGGGTCGCCGTTGGCGTAGTCGATCGCGGTCGTGAGGTAGAAGCGGGCCATCGTCAGGGAGCGGAAGGAGGCGCGGGCGGGCCGCCGGGTCCGTTCGGCACGCCGCCGTCCGGGGAGTTGCCGCCGTTGCCCCCGCGGCCACGACGGCCTCCGCGGCGTCCGCGGCGGCGCCGGCCGCGGCGGCGGGCGTCGCCGGCGGCCGAGCCCTCGGCGCCCTCAGCCGCCGCCGGCGGCGCGTCCTC
>JAIBBJ010000076.1 GCA_019694735.1 Gemmatimonadaceae bacterium
CGCTCGAGCGGCTGCCGTTCGTGCGCCTGCTCTACTCCAGCACCAAGGACCTGCTGAACGCGTTCGTCGGCGAGAAGCGCCGCTTCGACCAGCCGGTCCTCGTGGCGCTGTCGCAGGACCGTGCCGTGCGGACCTTCGGCTTCATCACGCAGGGCGCGCTCGACCGGCTCGGCCTGCCGGGGGACGTCGCGGTGTACTTCCCGCAGTCGTACAACTTCGCGGGCCAGCTGGTGGTGGTGCCGCGCGACCGCGTCACGCAGCTCGAGGCCGTGAGCTCCGATGTGCTCGCCTTCATCGTGAGCGGCGGCGTGACCGATGTGCCCGCCGCGCGCGGGGAGGACGGCACATGACGGCGCGTGCGCCGAACGGCGCGCCGCGCCGACGGGGTCGGGGCACCGCGTGCCGCGCCGTGCGGCTGGCGGCGTGCGCGGCCGCGCGGGCCGCCACGACCGTGGCCGCTCTGCTCACGATCGGGGGCGCACCGCTCGTCGCGCAGGCGCCGGCCACGCGAGGGACCGACGCGGTCGAGGTGCGCGGCCGCGCGCCCTCCCGCCCGGCGACCGACTCCGCCCTCCTGCTCGTGCCCGATCGCGTCTTCCTCGGCACCGAGGACTCGGCGCGCACGGGGTGGGTGGTGCTCGTGCGCGGCGACCGCATCGCCGCGGTCGGGCCGCGAAGCGCCGTGCGCGTGCCGGCCGGCACGGCCGTCCGCGAACTCCGTGGACAGACGCTGCTCCCGGGGCTGATCGAGGCGCACACGCACCTGTTCCTCCATCCCTACGATGAGGCGACCTGGAACGACCAGGTGCTCAAGGAGCCGCTGAGCCTCCGGACCGCACGCGCGGTGACGCATGCCGCCGCGACGCTGCGCGCCGGCTTCACGACGGCGCGCGACCTCGGCACCGAGGGTGCCGGTGACGCCGACCGCGGACTGCGCGAGGCGATCGCGCAGGGGATCATCCCGGGACCGCGGCTCCTCATCGCGAACCGCGCGCTCGTGGCCACGGGCAGCTACGGCCCCAAGGGCTTCGCCGACGAGTGGGACGTGCCGCAGGGCGCCGAGGAGGCGGATGGCGAGGAGGGGCTGGTCCGCGCGGCCCGGGGGCAGGTCGGGCACGGCGCCGACGTGGTGAAGGTCTACGCCGACTACCGGTGGGGGCCGAACGGCGAGGCGCGCCCGACGTTCACCGAGGCGGAGCTGCGCGCGGTCGTGGCCGCCGCGGCGTCGAGCGGGCGCGCGGTGGTCGCGCACGCGGCGACCGACGAGGGGATGCGGCGCGCCGCGGCCGCCGGTGTCGGCACGATCGAGCACGGCGACGCCGCGAGCGAGGCCACCCTCCGGCTGATGGCCGCGAACGGCGTCGGGTACTGCCCGACCCTCGCGGCGACCGAGGCGACCGCCCGCTACGCCGGCTGGCGCGAGGGGCAGGCGCCGACCGCGCGGATGCAGCAGAAGCGCGCGACGCTGGCGGCCGCGCTGGCGGCAGGCGTCGCGATCTGCGCCGGAGGCGACGCCGGCGTCTTCGCGCATGGCGCCAACGCCTGGGAGGTCGAGCTGCTGGTGGCGTACGGCGTGGGTGCCCCGGCCGCGCTCCGCGCCGTGACGAGCGTCAACGCGCGCCTGCTGCACGTGCAGGACGAGGTCGGCAGCGTCCGCGAGGGACTGCTGGCCGACCTCGTCGCCGTCGACGGGGATCCCACCCGCGACATCCATGCCCTCCGTCGCGTGCGCCTCGTGCTGCAGGGCGGTCGCGAGATCCGCTGACGGCCGCGGGACCGCGGCCGCCGGTCACGCCGTCGATGCCGTTCGTCGGTGCGCCGCCTACGGCTTCAGCCAGTAGGCGAACCAGTCGCGCAGCCGGCCCAGCCGGTCGACCAGCAGCCAGGGTTCGCCCGTGCGCGAGAGGTCGTGGGTCGAGCGCGGGTACCGCACGAACTCCACCGGCACCCCCTGCCGCTTCAGCGCGGCGAACCACTGCTCGGCATCGGTCATCGGCGTGCGGTGGTCCTCCTCGCTCTGCACCATGAGCGTCGGCGTCACGACGTTCCGCACGTACCGGATCGGGGACAGCGAGTCGTACATCGCGGGGTTGTCCCAGGGGCGGCCATAGAACTCGAACTCGGTGAGGCCCTGCGCGTCCGAGGTGCCGTACCACGACCACCAGTTGCTGATCATGCGGTCGGTCTGCGCGGCCTTGAACCGGTGGGTCTTCACCGTGACCCACGCGGTCATCACGCCGCCGTACGAGCCGCCGGTGACGCCCATCCGCGTCGAGTCCACGTCAGCCCGCGCGGCGGCGATATCGACCGCCTTCATCAGGTCCTGGTAATCCTCGGCGAACCACCGCCCGCGCGTCGCGTAGGTGAAGTCCGCCCCGTAGCCGCTCGACCCACGGGGGTTGGTGTAGAGCACCATGAAGCCGGCCGCCGCGAGGTTCTGCGTCTCGTCGAACCACTGCTCGCCGTACTGCGAGTGGGGCCCGCCGTGGATGTAGAGCACGAGCGGGTACCGCTTCCCCGGCTCGTAACCGAACGGCCGCATCAGCCACCCCTCGATCTCGAGGTCGCCGACGGACGTGTAGGTGAAGCGCTCGGCGTCGCTCCAGGTCACCTCGGCATTGAGCGCGTCGTTGAAGCCGGTGAGCCGTCGCTCCCCCTTGCCGTCGACGCCCGCGATGAAGAGCTCGGTGGGCTTGCTGACGCTCGTGCCGATGTACGCGACCTGGCGGCCGGCCTGGTCGAACGTGAAGCCGCTGAGCTTCCGGCGCCCGCCGAGGGACTCGCGCAACCGCCCATCGCGCGGATTCACGAGGAAGAAGCCGCTGGCCCCGCCGACGTCGGCCCAGACGGCCAGGTCACCGGCCGGGAGCCACTCGAGGCCCGCCGGCTCGTAGCGCCAATCGGGCGCGAGCGGGGTGACCTGCCCCGTCGCGACGTCGAGCACGCCAAGATGGGCCTGCTTCACACGCCCCGGCCGGTGGATGAAGCCGAGCTTGCGGCCGTCGGGCGACCAGGAGAGGTCGCTCTCCGCGCCCGGCAGCGTGGCGACCTTGCGCGGCGTACCGCCCGCCACCGGCAGGACGTAGATGTCCGTGTCATTCCGGTCCACCTCGTCACGCGTGGCATCGTACGGCAGCAGCGCCACCGAGTCCGCGATCGCCTGCACGACGGAGTCCGGGCGCAGCGCGGCGTCCGCCGTGAACGCGATCCACTTCCCGTCCGGCGAGACGACCGCATCGCGGTGCGAGTAGGCGGTCGTCGTCACCTGCACGCGCTTGGCGCCGGGGACCTGCGTGAACAGCTGCTGCGGCCGCACGACACGCGCCTCGCGCGGGCCGGGCAGGAATCCCTGCCCGTTGGCCTTGTAGCGGGTCTCGGTGATGTGGCGGCCGTCGAACCGGGCCGGATCGACCGGCCTGGTGATCGCGCCGAACGGCGGCCGCGCCATCGGCTGCATGCGACCATACGGGTCGCTCTCGCGGGCACCGTCGCCGCGCGGGGCCTCCGCGCTGGGTGCCGCACCCGCGCGGGGACCGCCGCGCCCTCCCGGTGCACCATCGACGGGCGCGGCGAACACCGCGAAGCGCCCGTCCCTCGGCCAGGACCCGGCGGGATAGTCGGCCACCTGCGTCGCCTCACCGGAGGGCGCGTCCATGCGGATCGCCCAGGTGCTGCCGGTGCCGCCCGCCCGCGGCGACGTGAAGAAGAGCCACTTGCCGTCGGGAGAGAACCGCGGCGTGCTGCTCTCCGTGGCGGGCGCCGTGTACCGGACGGGGTCGCCGCCGGCCGTCGGCACGACCCAGACCTCCTGATGCCGGCGGTTCTCGCGTTCGACCACGGTGGTCACGGTGAACGCGACGAGCCGGCCGTCCGGCGACAGCGCCGGTTGCGAGAGGGTCGTGACGCGGTGCCAATCGTTGGGCTGCATGGCACGCTGCGCAGGCAGCGACAGCGGCGTGGCCAGGAGGGCGATGAGGAGGGCGCGGCGCATCGGGGATGGTCCCGGGTGGGAGGGAGGGCGCGCGAACGCGCCGGGGGATCGGAAACCTGTACGCGGCAACGCGCGCGGGCGCTCAGCCCGCACGCATCCGCTGCAGGAGGCGTCCCGCGCGCGACGCCGCCTCGGCGAGCCGCTCCGGGCCGGCGATGAAGGAGACGCGGAAGAACCCCTCGCCGCCCGCGCCCAGCGCGGCGCCGGCGAGAGCGATGACGCCCTCCTCGTGCATGAGGCGGGTGTGGAAGTCCATGGACGCGATGCCCTCCGGCAGCGGCACCCACAGGTACATGGAGGCCTTGGGCGCCGGGACGCGGAAGCCATTCGCGTTGAAGGCGGCCACCGCCGCATCGCGGCGCTGCCGGAACACGGCGAGGTTCCCGGGCAGCCAGGTGTCCCACGACTCGAGCGCCGCGATGCCGGCCCGTTGCACCGCGAGGAACTGGCCGGTGTCGACGAAGCTCTTGACCTTCGCGAGCGCACCGACGATCGCGGCACCGCCGCAGGCCCACGCGCAACGCCAGCCGGTCATGTTGTAGGTCTTCGAGAGCGAGTGGAACTCGATCGCGATGTCGCGCGCCCCGGGGACGTCGAAGATGCTCGGCGCCACGTAGCCGTCGAACGTCATCTCCGAATACGCGTTGTCGTAGACGAGGATGATGCCGAGTTCCCGGCAGCGGGCGACCACGCGCTCGAGATAGGCGAGCGGCGCCACGGCCGCGGTCGGGTTGTTCGGGTAGTTGAGGAACAGCACCTTCGCGCGCCGCAGCACGTCCGGCGGGATCCCGTCGAGATCGACGAGGAAGTCGGTGCGGGGCGTGATCGGGTAGAGGTACGGTTCCGCCTCCCCCAGCAGCGTGCCGCCGAGGTACGCGAGGTACCCCGGGTCCGGGATGATCGCGACGTCGCCCTTCTGCAGGTAGGCGAAGCAGAGATGCGCGATCCCTTCCTTGCTGCCGATCAGGGGCACGACCTCCTTCATCGGGTCGAACCGGTGCCCGAATCGTCGCTCCATCCACGCGACGACGGCCTCGCGGAACGCGGGCAGCCCGAGGCCGAAGCCGTAGCGGCTCATCGCCGGGTCGTCCACGGCGGCCTTGAGTGCGGCCACGGCGGCCGGCGGCGCCGGGAGGTCGGCGTCCCCGGCGCCGAGGTCGATCACATCAACGCCCTTCGCGAGCAGTTCGCGCTTGGTGGAAGGGATGGTCGCGAGCGGGTATGTTGGGAGCGTGCCGAAGCGGTGCGTGAACGACATGGGCGATCAGGGAGGGTGGATGGAGCGGTCCCGGGAATCTAGCGGGCCGAGACGGCGACGCCCGTCGCACCGGGATGCGGCCGCGGGGTCGCGCCTGCGCCGCGCGGTCGCGGTGACGCTGGCCATCGTGCTGCCCGCCCTCGGCTGCATCGGGCCGCAGGCAGGTCATCGCGACGGCTACGCCTCGCCCACCGAGCCCACGCCGGCCGTCGTGACGAACGTGCGCGGCATCGTGCGCGACGCCGTGACGCGGGCCCCCGTCCCCGACGCGACGGTCACGTTCGAGGGCACCACCGCGGTCACGCGGTCGGACGGCAACTACACGCTGGAGCGGATCTACATGCGGGCCGGCAACATCACGGCCAGCCGCACCGGCTACCTGCCGTTCACGAACGCGCTCGCACTGAACGGCGGGGAACGCCAGTTCGACATCCTCCTCAGCCCGGCGCCGGCGGGCGCGCCGTGACCGACCGGCGGCACGCTGGCGGGTCGGCGTCGCCCTACTGACGAACCCGGACGTCCGTGTCGGGCCTCCCGCCATTGCGGGCGCGCCCGCGGCGGTGAGTATTCGCTGGTGCAGAGCGAGGGCGATGCCTCCGCGATGCCCGAAGCGGGTCGGGCACCTGATCCCGACCCTCCCCTCCTGGGGAGCCCGGCGCCACGGCACGCGCGCACTGACCCGCTGCTTGATCCCACCGCCGAGTGGGAAGCGGGTCCGGTGGCCGGGTGTGCACCGACCCGACATCGACCGGGACAATCGGGAGTCATTGGGTACTCCCCCGGCCTTGCCGCCGTGATCCTCCCGGGACGATGTACCGAGGGCCAAGGCGTCTCACGCCTTGGCCCTCCGGCGTTCAGAGCCCCGTCGTGTGCCGCTTGGGCGGAGCGCCCCCCGGCGGCGGCACGGTCGGGCGGACCAGCACGAACATGTTCGTCGCGTCCACGTGGGCCCACTCCTGCCGTCCCATCCGCGCGGCCGGATGCACCTTCGCGGTGTCCGGCAGGCCGTCGTCCGCCAGCACCCGCTCATCGACGTGGAGCACGAGCACCTCGCCGATCACCCAGGTGGAGGACTGCGGACCCGTCCCGTGCTCGACGAGCTGGAAGACCCTGCACTCGAGGGCGGCGGGGCTCTCTCCGACGCGCCAGGGCCGCACGCGCGTGGCGGGCCGCTTGGTGAGCCCGACGGCCTCGAACTCGTCCACCTCGGGCGGATACGGCGCCGACGCCTGGTTCACCGCCTCCGCCATCTCGCGGGACACGATGTTCACCACGAACTCGCCCGTCGCGCGGATGTTGCGCAGCGTGTCCTTGGGGTTGCCGTCGCGGTCCGCGATGGGGCAGATGGCGATCGAGGAGGGGTTGCCGCCGCCCATCGCGAAGAAGCTGAAGGGCGCGACGTTCGCGACGCCGGCCGCGTCCATCGTGCTGACGAACGCGATCGGCCGCGGGGCGATGAGGGGCGTGAGCCACGCCTGGCGCTTGACGGGCTCGAGGTCGGCGAGGGTGATCTGCATCGGCGGGCGCTGGAGGTCGGCGAAAGATGGGGACGCGCCCGGTCGGGCGGCGCCGTAGCTTGGTCGGGACCCCGACCCGGCTCCCGATGAAATCCCACACGCACTACCTCTGGTTCCAGACGGCGCGACGGCAGGAGATCATCGACGTGACGGGCGAGCTCGAGGCCCAGCTGGCCGCGAGCGGCATCCAGGAGGGATTCGCCCTCGTCTCGGCGATGCACATCTCCGCCTCCGTGTTCGTGAACGACCACGAGCCCGGGCTCTGGCAGGACATCCTGCACTGGCTCGAGCACACGGTCGCGCCGTGGGACCCGGCGCGCTACCGCCACAACGAGACCGGCGAGGACAATGCGGCCGCCCATCTGCGGTCGCTGACGATGGGCCACGAGGTCCTCGTCCCCGTGACCCGGGGCGCCCTCGACCTCGGGCCCTGGCAGCGCGTCTTCTACGGCGAGTGGGACGGCCAGCGGCGGAAGCGCGTGATCATCAAGATCATGGGCGAGTGAGCCGCCGCCGCCCGCGGCGACGGCTCAGCTGGTGGGCGGGGTGAAGCCGGCGCCACCCTCGACCCACGAGTACATGTACTTCGGGTCCTCGAACGGCGTGACGGCCTTCGCGACCCGGAGCGGGCGGAACGAGTCCATCATCACGGCGAGCTCGTTCGTGTGCGTCTGGCCGATCGACGCCTCGTAGCGGCCCGGATGCGGCCCGTGCGGGATGCCGTCGGGATGCCACGTGATCGAGCCGTACTCGATCCCCTTGCGGCTCATGAACTCGCTGGAGGCGTAGAACAGCACCTCGTCCGAGTCCACGTTGCTGTGGTTGTAGGGGGCGGGGATCGCCTCGGGATGGAAGTCGTACGGCCTCGGGCAGAACGAGCAGATGACGAACCCGTCGCCCTGGAACGTCTGGTGCACCGGCGGCGGCTGATGGACGCGGCCCACGATCGGCTCGAAGTCGTGGATGTTGAACGCCCACGGATAGAACTGGCCGTCCCAGCCGATGACGTCGAGCGGATGGTGGTCCAGCACCACCTCGGTGAGCCCGTTGTACTGCTTGATGATGATCGGGAAATCGCCCTGCTCGTCGTGCGTGCGGAGCGTCCGCGGCACGCGGATGTCGCGCTCCGAGTAGGGCGCCCCCTCGACCAGCTGGCCGACGGTGTTGAGGTAGCGCTTGGGCGGACGGATGTGCCCGCGGCTCTCCATCACGAGGAGCTTGGCCGGCCGGGTGAAGCGGTACCGATGGAGGATGTGCCGGTGGATCACGAGGTAGTCCCCCGGCACGATCGGCAGGTCGCCGTACTGCGTCTCGAGGGTGCCCTCCCCCTCGGCGACGTACACCACCTCGTCGCCCTGCGCGTTGCGGTAGAAGTGCGCGTCCTCGCGGTCGGGCGCGACGTACAGCATCGCGATGTCGTCGTTGAACAGCAGCGGGATGCGGTCGAGCGTCGGGCTGCCGCCGCGCGGGATGCCCGCCGTGCGGAAGTGGCGGTGGCGGAGCGCGCGGTCCGGATCCGCCTCGTACGGCGTCTCCCTCAGGCGGCGCACCGCCTTCACCGTCGTCGGCGGGTACAGATGGTACAGCAGGGCCGCCGGCCCGGTGAAGCCCTCGATCCCCACCAGCTGCTCATGGTAGAGCGAGCCGTCCGGCTTGCGGAACGCGATGTGCCGCTTCCGCGGGACCTGCCCGAGCGAGTGGTAGTAGGGCATCAGAGGTTGCCCCGCAGCGCCTGCTCGCGCTCGATGCTCTCGAACAGGGCCTTGAAGTTGCCGGCGCCGAAGCTCTTCGCGCCCTTCCGCTGGATGACCTCGAAGAAGAGCGTCGGCCGGTCCTGGACCGGCTTCGTGAAGATCTGCAGCAGGTACCCCTCGTCGTCACGGTCCACGAGGATCCCGAGCTCCGCCAGCGGGGCGATGTCCTCGTCGATCGTCCCGACCCGGTCGAGCACGGTGTCATAGTAGGTCCGGGGCACCGAGAGGAACTCGACGCCCCGGCTGCGCAGCTCGCGCACCGTCCGGATGATGTCGTCGGTCTCGACCGCGATGTGCTGGCAGCCCGGCCCGCGGTAGAAGTCGAGGTACTCCTCGATCTGCGACTTCTTGCGGCCCTGCGCCGGCTCGTTGATCGGGAACTTGATGCGCCCGTTCCCGTTGCTCATCACCTTCGACATCAGCGCCGAGTACTCGGTGCTGATGGTCTTGTCGTCGAACGAGAGCAGGTTGTGGAAGCCGAGCACCCGGGAATAGAAGCCCACCCAGTGGTCCATCCGGCCGAGCTCCACGTTGCCGACGCAGTGATCCACGTGCTTGAGCCCGACCGGCGCGGGCTCGTACGGCGACGACGCGGCGCGGAAGCCGGGCAGGAACAGCCCGCGATAGTGCTTCCGCTCGACGATCGAGTGGATGGTGTCCCCGTACGTGCGGATGGCCGCGATGACCACCTCGCCGTGCTCGTCCGAGAGCACCTCCGGCGCCCGCGCCGACTCGGCGCCGCGCGCGATGGCCTTCGCGTACGCGTCGCGACAGTCATCCACCCAGAAGGCGAGGTCCTTCACGCCGTCGCCGTGCGTGGCGACGTGCGCCGCGATCTCGCCCTCGGGGCCGAGCGGCGTCGTGAGCACGAAGCGGATCTTCCCCTGCTCGAGGAGGTAGCTCGCGCGATCCCGCACGCCCGTCTCGGGGCCGCGGTACCCGGTCAGCCGGAAGCCGAACGCGGCCCGGTAGAACAGCGAGGACTGCTTGGCATTCCCGACGTAGAACTCGATGTAGTCGGTGCCGTTGATCGGGAACGTGTCGTGGGCCGGCTCGACGGCCGGCTTGGTGGCGGTGGCCATGGGACGCTCGGGGCTGGAGGGCGGAAGGGGACGGGCGCGAGGCGCCGGGACGCGCGCGGCGGGACGCCGTCACGGCGCCCGGCCGGACGGCCGTCAGTTCGCGCGCGCGCCCGTGCGGGCGCTCGTCCACCAGCGACCCCATGCGCTGCAGGTCGCCCAATCCGGATGACGCATCGCGACCTCCGTGCGAGGGTTCGGGCGGAGCATGCCGGAATATACGCGTGGCGGTCGGCGGGAGGTCCAGCCGCGCAGGCGCGTCGCCGGACCCGTCGGCACCCGGATGCGGACCGCGCTCAGGCGCGGAGGGCCGGATGGTCGCGGTACAGCGCGAGCGCCGCGGGGTTGGCCAGGGCGTCGGTGTTCGTCACCGGACGGCCGTGGACCACCTCGCGCACGGCGATCTCGGAGATCTTGCCGCTGATCGTGCGCGGGATGTCGGCCACCTGCGCGATGACCTTCGGCACGTGATGCGGGCTCGTCGCCGCGCGGATCCGCGCCCGGATGCGCGCGCGCAGCGCGTCGTCGAGCACGGCATCGCCACGGAGGCGCACGAAGAGCACGATGCGCACGTCGCGGTCAGCCCCCTGCCCCGTGTCCTGGCCGATCACGACGCTCTCCAGCACCTCCTCCAGCTGCTCGACCTGGCGGTAGATCTCCGCGGTACCGATCCGGACGCCGCCGGGATTGAGCGTCGCGTCGCTGCGCCCGTGGATCACGAGCCCGTCGTGCACCGTGAGCTCCGCCCAGTCCCCGTGCCGCCACGCCCCGGGGAAGAACTCGAAGTATGCGGCACGGTACCTGGCGCCGTCGGCATCGTTCCAGAACGCGACCGGCATCGACGGGAACGGTCGGGTGCAGACGAGCTCGCCCGCGGCGCCCCGCAGCGGCCGGCCCGCCGCGTCCCAGACGTCCACCGCCATGCCGAGCCCCCGCGACTGCAGCTCCCCGCGCCACACCGGCAGCAGCGGGTTGCCGAGGGCGAAGCACGAGATGAGGTCCGTCCCGCCCGAGATGCTCGCGAGATGCACGCCCGGGCGCACGTCTCGGTACACGTAGTCGTAGCTGTGCTCCGCGAGCGGACTCCCGGTGGAGCAGATCATCCGGAGGGCGTCGAGCGCATGCGTGCGCGCGGGCGCCAGGCCCAGCTTCTCCGACATCGCCAGGAACTTCGCGCTCGTGCCGAAGACCGCCACGCGCTCCTCGGCGGCGAGGTCCCAGAGGACCCCGGGCCGCGCCTCGGGGAGCGGCGCCCCGTCGTAGAGCACGATCGCCGTCCCCCCGGCCAGCGCGCTCACGAGCCAGTTCCACATCATCCAGCCGCACGTCGTGAAATAGAACAGCCGGTCGTCCGGCCCGAGATCGCAATGCAGGCGGTGCTCCTTCACGTGCTGGAGCAGCGTGCCGCCGGCGCCGTGCACCATGCACTTCGGCAGGCCGGTCGTGCCGGACGAATACATGATGTACAGCGGATGGTCGAACGGCAGGCGCGTGAACCGCTCCGGCGCCTCCGCCCCGCGCGCGACGAACGCGTCCCACGCGACCGCCCGCGGGAGCCGCGCGGCGGCGGCGTCCGCCGCCTCCGCGTCGCCGAGGAACGGCACGAGCACGAGCTGTTCGAGCGAGGGTAGCGCCGCCGCGATCTCGGCCGTCCGCGCGACGCAGTCGATCCGCTTGCCGGCGTACCGGTAGCCATCGGCCGCGAGGAGCACCCGCGGTGCGATCTGCCCGAACCGGTCGAGCACGCCGCCCACGCCGAAGTCGGGGGAGCAGCTCGACCAGACTGCCCCGACGCTCGCCGCCGCGAGCGCGCCGATGACCGCCTCGGGGATGTTGGGGAGGAACCCGGCGACCCGATCGCCCGGCACCACGCCGGCCGCGCGCAGGGCACCCGCGCAGCGCCGGACCGCGTCGGCGAGCTCACGGAACGTGAGCGTGCGCCGCCGGCCGGCCTCGTCGCGGGCGATGATCGCCGCCGCGTCGTCGCGGCGGCGCAGGAGGTGCTCGGCGAAGTTGAGCTGGGCCGCAGGGAACCAGCGCGGACCGCCGTCGGGGCCTGGCGGTCGCATGACGCCGCCATCCACCAGGACGGGCGCGTCGGCCCCGTCATGGCGGATCGCCGCCGTGTCGCGCCAGACGGCCTGCCAGAAGCGTTCCGGCTGCGCGACGGACCACGCATGCCACTCCGCGTACGGCGCCTCGGCCATCGGCGTTCCCGGCGTCGTCGCCGCGAGCCGCGCGAAGAACCGCGCCATCGCGCTCGCGCGCGCCGCCGCGGGCGCCGGGGTCCAGAGGGGAGCGGTCATCGCGCGGAATTATAGCGGCGCGGCCTCGGCCGGCCCCACCGGGGCCGGTGGCGGCGCCGCGGACGGATGTCAAGACGTGAATCCCCCACACTGTCCGTCTGCCGCGCTCGCCGCCCCGGAGCATGCGCCGTAGCTTCCCCGCCATGTCCGCCGCCCGCCGCATCCTCCACGCCGACGCCGACGCCTTCTTCGTCGCGGTGGCGCGGATGGCGGATCCGGACGGCGCGGGGAAGGCCACGCTGCTGATCGTCGGCGGCCGACCCGGCGGGCGCGGCGTGGTCTGCTCCGCGTCCTGGGAGACGCGCGCCTTCGGCGTGCGCTCGGCGATGCCGATCGACCAGGCGATCCGCCTCTGCCCCGACGCGCTCTGCGTACCGGTGCCGCGGCAGGCCTGCGGCGCCGCGTCCAAGGCGATCGCCGCCGTGCTCGCCCGCTACACGCCGGTGGTGGAGGGCGCGAGCATCGACGAGTGGTACCTCGACCTCACCGGCACCGAGGCGCTGTACCGCGACGAGCCGCTCGCGGCGACCGCGGCGCGCATCCGGGAGACGGTGCACCGCGAGACCGGGATGCGGCTCTCGATCGGGGGCGGCACCTCGAAGCTCGTGGCGAAGCTCGCCGCCGAGCGCGCGAAGCCGCGTCCCGGCACGGGGGCGACCGGCGTGCGGATCGTCGCGCCGGGGAGCGAGGGCGAGTTCCTCCGCGAGTTCGCGCTGGCCGAACTGCCGGGGGTGGGGCCCAAGCTGCAGACGAAGCTCGCCGCGCTCGGGATGACGCGCGTGGACGACGTGCTGGCGCACGACCGCGCCACGCTCGCCCGCTGGCTGGGTCGCCGGCCCGCCGACTGGCTCTGGGCGCGCGTGCGCGGCATCCACGCCTCGCCGGTGGAGGCGCGGGCGAACAGCAAGCAGATCAGCCACGAGACGACCTTCCCGAAGGACCTCGCCGACACGAGGGCGCTGGAGCGCATCCTGCGCGCGCTCGCGGCGAAGACGGCGGCGGACCTCCGCGGCGACCGGCTCGCCTCCCGGACGGTGACCGTGAAGGTGAAGGACCACGACTTCACCACCCGGCTCGCGAGCCGCACGACGCCGGAGCCGCTCGAGAGCGACCGCGCCATCGGGGACGTCGCCGTGGGACTGCTGGCGAAGCTGCGGGCGGCCCGGCTCGTGCCGGCGCGGCTCGTCGGCGTCGCGCTCGGGAACCTCGTGCCGGCGCGCGACGCCGAGCAGCTTGGCCTCTTCGCGCCCGCGGCGGCGGTGCTGGAACGGCCGCAGGACCGCGCGGTGTCGCGCGCGGTGGACCGCGTACGCGAGCGCTTCGGGTCGGCCGCGATCCGCACGGGCGCCGGCGGCGCCGCGTAGTCGCAGGCTCGCCGGCACGGCCGGGCCGGCCTCGGGTCGCCCGCGACCACTCTGGCCGTGGCGACGGGTCGCCCCGGGCTCCATCTTGGAGGTCCGTCGCCCCCACCGATGGTCCGTGGTCCCGTTCCCCAACCCAACCTCCCGATGAAGCAGACTCGTCCCCTGTGGCTCGCCGCGGGTGCGGCCGCGCTGGCGCTCGCCTGCCAGCCGACCCCGCCGGCCACGAGCCCGACTCCGGCCCCCGCCGCTCCGGCGGCATCCCCTGCACAGCCGGCAGCGCCCGGCGGCTCGGCCCGCGCGGCCGGGCCAGCCGCCGGCGCCCCCGGCGGCGCGCAGCCCGGCGCGCAGCCCGGCGGGGCGCCCGGCGGTCAGGCGGCCGACCCGCAGCCCCGGCCGTACGCGCAGGTCATCCGCGGCGACGTGAAGACCAAGAGCGGCCTCTTCAAGACCCACCAGATCGGCAGCCAGCTCTACTACGAGATCCCCGCCGCGCAGCTCGGCAAGGACCTGCTGCTCGTCACGCAGATCGCCCGCACCAACGAGGGCGACGGCTACGGCGGCCAGGCGGTGGACAACCGCGTGGTCCGCTGGGAGCGCAAGGGCAACCGGGTCCTGTTCCGCAGCGTGTCCTACAACATCATCGCCGACCCGTCCGCGGCGGTGGCCAAGGCGGTCGAGAACGCCAACTACGATGCGATCCTCGCGGCCTTCCCGATCGCGGCCTTCGGCCCCGACTCGGCCCCGGTGATCGAGGTCTCGCGCATCTACACGAACCCGCCGTCCGAGATCAGCGTCGTCCAGAACTACCGCGGCACGGTGGACGCGACGCGCAGCTTCCTCGAGCGCGTGGCGGCCTACCCGACCAACATCGAGGTCGAGGCGACGCTGACGATCGCGGCGCAGCCGACCCCGGTCTCGTTCTTCCCCGGCCTGCCGCCGCAGCAGCCGGCGCCCGGCACGCCGCCGACCAGCAAGAGCTTCGTGCTGCACTGGTCGATGGTGAAGCTCCCCGAGCAGCCGATGATGCCGCGCCTCCGCGACTCGCGCGTCGGCTACTTCTTCACCAGCAGCTACGACTTCAGCCGGCCGGAGCAGCGCGCGCAGCAGCGGAACTTCATCTCGCGCTACCGGCTCGAGAAGAAGGACCCCTCGGCGGCGATCTCGGAGCCGGTGAAGCCGATCGTCTACTACATCGACCCGGGCACGCCGAGCTGGCTCGTGCCGTTCGTGAAGGCCGGCGTCGAGGAGTGGCAGTCGGCGTTCGAGGCGGCAGGCTTCCGCAACGCGATCGTCGCCCGCGAGGTGCCGAAGGACGATCCGGACTTCTCGCTCGAGGACGCGCGCTACAGCTCGATCCGCTGGCTCCCGTCCACGATCGAGAACGCGGTCGGCCCGAGCATCGTCGACCCGCGCTCGGGGGAGATCCTCGACGCCGACGTGCAGATGTACCACAACATCATGAGCCTGCAGACGTGGTGGTACTGGACGCAGGTGGGCCCGCTCGACCCGCGCGCCGCCCGGCTGCCGCTGCCCGATTCGCTGCAGGGCCGGCTCGTGCAGTTCGTCGTCGCGCACGAGGTGGGGCACACGCTCGGCCTCCCGCACAACCAGGCGGCCTCCGGCATGTACCCGGCCGACTCGGTGCGCTCCCGGACGTGGGTCGCCCGCATGGGGCACTCGCCCACGATCATGGACTACGCGCGGTTCAACTACGTCGCGCAGCCCGAGGACTCGATCCCCGTCGCGGACCTCATCCCGAAGGTCGGCGTCTACGACCGCTTCGCGATCCGCTGGGGCTACGCCCCGGTCCCCGGCGCGCGGACGCCCGACGACGAGCGCCCGGCGCTCGACGCGATCGCCCGCGAGCAGGACGCGACCCCCTGGTTCCGCTACGGGATCCCCGATGACTTCGGCGCGTTCCCGTACACCGCGTACTCCGAGGCCGTCGGCGACCAGGATGCGGTCGCCAGCACCGCGCTCGGCCTGCGCAACCTCAAGCGCCTCGTGCCGATGCTCGTCCCCGCGACGACGCAGCAGCTCGAGGACGTCTCGATGACGAAGGACGGCTACTCCCGCCTCGTCAGCCAGTTCACCACCGAGCTGCGTCACGTCGCGACGATCCCCGGCTCGGCGCTCGGCCAGGAGAAGTACGGCTCGCAGCCCGGACCGCGCTTCACGCCGGTGCCGCGCGAGCGGCAGAAGGCCGCCGTGCGGTTCCTGCAGGAGAACCTCTTCACGACGCCGACCTGGCTCCTCGATCCGGCGATCCTCCGCCGCCTCGAGCCCGATGGCGCCGTCGCCCGGATCAACTCGGCGCAGCGCAGCATCCTCGCCACGCTGATGGCCGATGAGCGCATGGCGCGCCTGGTCGAGTACGAGGCCTTCCCCGGCGCGACCAACACCTACTCGCTCGGCGAGTACCTCGGCGACATCCGCGGCGGACTCTGGAGCGAGCTCGGCAACGGGTCGGTGCGCATCGATGCGTACCGCCGCGGCCTGCAGCGCATCTATCTCGAGGCGGTCGCCGCGAAGCTGAACGCGCCGCCGGCCACGACGCCGCGCATCTCCTCCAGCGCGCAGACGGGCCAGCTCTACACCGCGGCGCCCCGACCGACGACCGACGTGAAGGCGATGCTCCGGCAGGAGCTCCGCACGCTCGACGGACAGCTCGCGGCGGCACAGGCGAAGGCCGCCGACGCCATCACCCGTGCGCACCTCGCGGACGCGCGGTTCCAGATCAAGCAACTGCTCGACCCGAAGTGACGGGGCGGCAGGATCCCGGACGGACGAAGCGGGGAGCGGCCGATGGCCGCTCCCCGCTTCGCTTCCCGGACCGCGCGGCCCCCGGGGCCGCGCGCTCATCAGCGCGCGCTCATCAGCGCGCGCTCATCAGCGCGCGCTCATCAGCGCGCGTGTGTCAGCGCACGCGCGCGAACTCGATCGGCTGCGTGCCCGGGCCGAACTTGATCACCCGGTGCGCCGCCGCCTTCTCGATCCAGTACACCGCGGGCTGGTCAGCGCCGCTCATCTGCACGCGGAACGTCTCCACCGTCCCCATCGGCACGGTGACCGTCTCCTCGCCGACGACCTCGAAGGTACGGACCTGCGCGACGCCCTTGCCCGACTCGAACACCGAGAGCTGGAGCTTCGCCCCGGCCGCCCAGCGCAGGTAGGGCAGCAGCGCGAGCACGGCATTGTCGTCCACCGAGCCGGCCGGCACCGCCGCGCCGTCGTACTTCACGGGTGCCATCCCGGCGGGCCCGGGCGTGACCCCCTCGCCGCTCGCCGTGCCGCCGGCATACGCGACCGACAGCCGCATCTCCTGGCCCTGCAGGCGCCCCGACTGCGTGACCGCGCGCATCGCGAGGTCGGCGCCCATGCGGACCTCGGTGGTCTGCGAGGCGATCGTGGCGAGCTGCGAGCGTTCCCGATACACCCAGCCATCGCCGTCGCGCTCAAGCGCGCCGACCTGGTAGCCGAAGGTGTTGCCCTGCACGAGCACGGCGAACGAGTCGCTCACCGGCGCGAGGCGCGCGCGGTCGAGGTCGAGCGCGATCGCGCGCGGCCCGAGGTCCTCCGTCGCGAGCGGCTTGCCGTCCACGTCCACCACGGTCAGCGGCGCGATCGCCCGCAGCCGCTCCGCGACCTTCGCGGCATCGCCCACCACGACGATGAGCGCGCCGTCGGCGCGCATCCCCTGCCGCGCCGCCGCCTGCGCCTGCGCCGCCGTCACCGCGGCGAGCCGCTGGCGGTACGTCTGCACGTAGTCGTTCGCGAGGCCGAGGAGCCTCGCGGTGGCCACCTGCGCGGCCACCGCATCCGCCGTCTCCACCTGCAGCGGGAAGCGGCCGACGAGCGTCTGCCGCTGCCGCTCGAACTCGTCGGCGGGCGGCGCCTCGGCGCCCATCCGCCGTACCTGGGCGAGCAGCTCGACGAGCGCGGAGTCGGTGACCTCGGTGCGGACCTCGGCCGTGGCGCTGAAGGCGCCGAGCCCGCGCCGCCGGTCCACGCCGGAGTAGGCGCCGTACGTCCAGCCCTTCTGCTCGCGCAGGATCTGGAAGAGGCGCGAGTCGCTCGCGCCGCCGAGGATCTGGTTGGCGATCGTGAGCGCATAGCCGCGCGCGTCCGTCGCCATCCACGTGGTGTTGCCGACGATGATGTTGGACTGCACCGAGCCCGGCCGGTGCACGAGGAGGATCTCGCTGCGCGCCCGCTGGGGCGCGGGCCGCGTGACCGGCGCCGCGCCCGCGACGCCGCCCCACGCGCCGAACGCCTGCTCGGCGAGCTGGCGCGCCTCGAGCGTGTCGATCGCGCCGGCGACGACCAGGAGCGCCTGGTTGGGCCGCACGCGCGCCTGATGGAACGCCACGAGGTCGTCGCGCGTGATCGCCTTCACCGAGGCCTCGTCGGCCGCGCGGCCGTACGGATGGTCGCCGTAGAGCCCGCGGGCGAAGGCGCGCTGCGCGATCGCCTCCGGCTGCGACTTCGCGAGGGCCAGCGCCGACAGCGTCTGCGTCCGCAGGAGCTCGATCTCGCTGGCCGGGAAGGTCGGCCGCAGCACCGCGTCCGCGACCAGCGAGAACGCGAGCGGTCGGTCATTGCCGAGCACGGCGGCGCTGACCGTGAGGAAGTCCGCGCCGGCCGAGGCCGAGAGCGAGCCCCCCACGCCCTCGATCGTCGCGGCGATCTGTTCGGCGGTCCGGTCGCCGGCGCCCTTCGTCAGGAGGCCGGCGACCATCTCCGCCGTGCCCGCCTTGCCGGCCGCATCGTAGAACGCGCCGGCCGGCACGGCGAGGGTGAGCGAGACCACCGGCTGCTTCTGGCTCGCGACGACGATGAGGCGCATCCCGTTGGCGAGCACCGTCTCGGCGAACGGCGGGAACTGCGCGGGCGTGAGCGGCATCGGCGCCGGCGGCGTCGTGGGGACCTGCTGCGCCGCGAGCGGCACGGCGAGGACGAGGCCGGCCGCGGTGCGCGCGGCGGCGAGGAGGACGGGGCGCATCACTTGGCCTCCGGGACGATCACGATCGTGAGCGAGTTGTCGGGCCGCAGGTAGGTCGCGGCGACGCGCCGCAGGTCGGCGAGCGTCACCGCCTCGTAGCGCGCGGCGTCGGAGTTGATCGCCTCGGGCGAGCCGAGGAACATCGTGGCGTAGTGGACCGCCTCGGCGGTCGCGAGCGCGGTCTGGCGGCCGAAGATCGTCGAGGCGCGCCAGTTGTTCTTCGCCTTCGTCAGCTCCGCGGCGGTGATCCCCTCCGCCGCGACGCGCAGCTGCGCGGCCAGCTGGCCGCGGAGCGAATCCGCGGTCACGCCCTGGTTGCCGATCACGAGCGCCCCGAAGACCCCGGCACCGCGCATCGGGCCGAACGGGTTGAACAGCGTCTGCGCGGCGACGGCGACCTTGGCCTCGCGCACCAGCGTGCGGTTGAGCCGCGAGCTCTCGCCGCTGCCGATGATGGTCGAGAGCAGCTCGAGCGCCGGGTAGTCCGCGTGCGCCGGCGGCACCACGCGGTAGGTCGTCACGACCGCCGGGAGGTTCGCGTTGGCGTCGGTGATCCGCTTGACGGCCTCGCGCCCGGTCGCGGCCTGCGCCGCGCACGCGACGGCGGGCGGGGTCGCGCCGCGCGGGATGCCGCCGAAGTACTGCGTCACGAGCTGCCGCACCTGCGCCGGCTGCACGTCACCCACGACCACCAGCGTCGCGTTGTTCGGCGTGTAGTAGAGGTCGAAGAACGCCTTCACGTCGGCCACCTTCGCCGCGTTCAGGTCGTCCATCGATCCGATGATCGAGTGGGCATAGGCGAAGCAGGTCCCGGCGTCGAACATCGTCGGGAGCGAATCGATGATGGCCCCGAAGTACGGCTGGTTGTCGAAGCGCAGCCGCCGCTCCTCCTTCACCGCCTCCTGCTGGTTGCGCAGGTTCTCCTCGGTGACCGCCAGCGAGCGCATGCGGTCGGCCTCGAGCCACAGCGCGAGGTTCAGCCGGTTGCTGGGCAGCACCTCGTAGTAGTTCGTGCGGTCGGGTTGCGTGGACCCGTTGAGCTGGCCGCCCGCGCGCTCGACGAGTTGCCCGTGCTCCGCCTTCTGCACGTGCGCCGAGCCCTGGAACATCATGTGCTCGAACAGGTGCGCGAACCCGGTGCGGCCGGCGCGCTCATTGCGCGACCCGACATCGTACCAGAGGTCCACGGCGACGACCTGGGAGGAGTGGTCCTCGACGACGTGGACCTTCAGCCCGTTGGGGAGGGTGAACGACTCGACCTTGACGCGACTCGGCGCCTGCGCCGCGAGGGGCGCGGCGAGCGCGAGGAGCAGGCCGAGGGATCGGACGCGCGACATCGCGTGACTCCGGAGGGTGGTGGGAACGGGACGGCCGGTCACCGGCCGGTGGAACCGAAACCGCCGGCGCGGTCGGTCGTGCGCGTGACCGTGCCGGGCGTGAAGGGGAGCACCTCGTAGCGGGCGAGCACCATCTGCGCGATCCGCTCGCCGTCGCGCACCGTGAGGGGGGCGGTGCCGCCATTCTTCACCGGCACGCACCACTCGTCGGGATAGTCCGCGTCGATCGTGCCGGGGCTGTTCACGATCACGAGGTCCGTCTTGAGCGCGGTGCCGGACCGCGGCCGCACCTGCGCCTCGTAGCCCTCCGGCAGCCGCGCCTTGAATCCCAGCGGCAGCAGGGCCTTCTCGCCGGGGGCGAGCGTGATGTGCGCGCCCGTCGCGTCGCGGCCGACCGGTCGCGGCGTGCCGACCCCGTGCACGAAGACGCGCACGACCCCGCCGGCGAGGCAGCAGGCCAGGTCGTGCCCCGCACTCGCGGCCGTCGCCCGCCGCGGCGGCTCCACCCCGGGGTGCAGGGGCTCGAAGAGGATCGCGGACATCGCGCGGAAAGCTAACGAGCCTGCCGACCGTCCGCCCGGAGGGAACCGGCGGCCTCGGGTGTCGTGTATCATCCAAGGTCATCCGACGCCCTCGCGCCCCTGCCCCGTGCCCCAGCCAGCCCTCGTCACGCATCCGCGCGCCATGCGCCGGGCCCTCCGCCACGCCGTGCTGCTCGGCCTCGCCATCGGCGCCGCCCCCCTCGCGGCGCAGGACACCAGCCGGACCGCCGGGACGGCAGCCCCGTCGGCGACCGCCGGAGCGGACACCGCGCCGCCGCGTGACCCGCACCAGCTGGCGCAGCAGGCCCAGTATGACTTCGAGCGCTTTCGTCGATTGCACCTGCCGCGCTTCACGGGCCGGAACTTCCGTCCCGGCGGCCGCTGTCCGGAACCGGTCGGCATGTGGTGCTACTTCTACGAGGAGGACGAACCCGCGATGCCGGAGCTGCCCGAGGCGGCGCAGGCCCGCGCGAAGCTCCTCGCCACCCTCGACTCGCTCGGCCGCGACAACCCGGCCGACGACTGGATCAGCGGCCAGCGGGTGCGATACCTCATCGAGTCGGGCCGGCCGCAGGAGGCGCTCGCGGTCGCCGAGTCCTGCCGCAGCTTCGGCTGGTGGTGCGACGGCCTCGCCGGCCTCGCGCTCCACGAGATGGGCCGGTACGTGGACGCCGAGGCGCGCTTCGCGAAGGTGCTCGACCGGCTGACCCCGCGTGAGCGCTGCCGCTGGACGGACCTGACGCCGTACCTCGATGAGGACACGCGCCGCCAGTACGTGCGTTCGCTGTGCGGCACGCCGGAGCGTGCGGCCTTCGAGTCCCGCGTCTGGTGGTTCTCCCGGGTCCGCTACGGGCTGCAGGGGAACGACTCGCGCACGGAGCACTTCTCGCGGCTCGTCTACGCGGAGATCATGCGGGAGTCGGTGAACGCGCACACGACGATCTGGGACGAGGCGGCGCGGGAGCTGATGGTGCGCTTCGGCTGGGAGCGGAGCTGGGCGCAGGAGGGATCCGGCCAGATGCCCCCGTTCGAGCTCGCCGTGCGCCCGCCCGGGCGCGAGGACGCGACGATGGACCCGTCGCTCCGCGTGAACGTGATCGGACTCGAGGCCAAGCCGGCGTATCGCTTCATCCCGCCGGTGGACGTGCTGACGAGCCCGGCGAGCAGCGACTCCATCGACTGGGCGGTCCAGCTGCCGCCGGTCGTGGCGCGGTACGCACCGAAGTACGCGCGCCGCCTGCTGATGCTCGAGCACCAGCAGGCACTCTTCCGCCGCGGCGACACGGCGCTCGTCGTGCTCGCGTACGACGTCACGCGGGTCCCCGGGCTCGGCGGCGCGCGGCTCGACGGCGCGCTCGTGCTCACGCCGGGCACCACGCCGGGCGGGGAGGCGACCATCCGGCGCGACGTGCCGAAGAAGGGGACGCTCACGGTGCGCGCGCCGTGGGGGCCGCTGCTGATGAGCGCCGAGATCGAGTCCGAGGAGACCTCCACGCTCGTGCGCGCGCGCTACGGCATCCGCCCGCCGTTCGCGGTCGGCGCGCGCGTGTCGCTCTCGGACCTGCTCTTCTACACGCCGTTCGGCGAGTTCCCGACGACCGTCGAAGCGGTGCTTCCGCACGCGCTCGCCACGCAGAAGGTGCGGGCCGACCAGCCGCTCGGCGTCTATTGGGAGGCGTACAACACCAACCCGGCGGGCGAGAAGATGACGATCTCGCTCGTGGTCGCGCCCGACGACGAGGAGCGGCCGGGGCGTGTCACGCGGGCGGCGCGCGCGCTGCGGCTCTCGCGCGAGACCAGCCCGGTGAGCCTCACGATCGAGGACATGTCGGCGCGCGGTGCGCGCACCTCGCCGCGGGCCGTCCAGCTCGACATCTCGACCCTGAAGCCGGGGGACTACCTCGTGCAGCTCGAGGTGGACGTGGCGGGGCAGTACGTCATCCGTGCCGACCGCCGCATCACGGTCGTCCCTCGCTAGCCGGTCCGTCGTGTAGATTGCCCGCCCGCGCGCTGCCCCCGGCGCGCGGTCCCTCCCACTGCCGTCCCCCCGTGCGTCTCGCGCTCGCCCTCGCCTCCCTCGCCGTCGTCGGTCCGCTCGTCGCCCAGCAGGCCGCTCCCGCCCGTCCCGCGTCGCCACCGGCGGCGCACCCCGCCACCAGTGCCGTCGCCCGTCAGGGCAGCGACACCACGCGCCGCCGGGCCGCGCGCCCCGACAGCGCCTCGGCGGCACGGGCCCGCGCCGCCGAGGAACGGGTGCTCGCCTCGCGCGACTCGGCGCTCGACGCCCTCTGGCCCGTGAAGGGACCGGAGCCGCTCCCGGGGGCCATCCTCCCCGCGAACCGCATCGTCGCCTACTACGGCAATCCGCTGTCGAAGCGGATGGGGGTGCTCGGCGAATACGCCCCGGAGGAGATGCTCCGGATGCTGGACGCCGAGGTCGAGGCGTGGCGCGCGGCCGACCCCGCGACGCCCGTCCAGCCCGCGCTGCACCTGATCGCCGTGGTGGCGCAGGGTGCCCCGGGGCGCGACGGGAAGTACCGGCTGCGGATGCCCGATACGCTCATCGAGCGGGTCGCGCAGTGGGCCTCGACGCGGAACGCCCTGGTCTTCCTCGACGTCCAGGTCGGACGCTCGACCCTGCAGGAGGAGCTGCCGCGCCTCGCGGGATTCCTCGCGCGGCCGAACTTCCACCTCGGCATCGATCCCGAGTTCTCGATGAAGAACGGGGGCATCCCGGGCCAGCGGATCGGCACGTACGATGCGGCCGACGTCAACTACGCCGCCGAGTTCCTGCAGGGGATCGTGCAGAACCACAAGCTGCCACCGAAGGTGCTGGTGGTGCACCGCTTCACGCGCCGCGGCCTGACGAACTACCGGGACATCCGCCTCCGCCCGGAGGTGCAGATCGTGATGCACATGGACGGGTTCGGGTCGCCGACGCTCAAGCGCAGCACCTTCCGCTCCTTCATCAAGGCGGAACCGGTGCAGTTCGTGGGCTGGAAGCAGTTCTACAAGTCGCGCAACGACAGTCCGCGGACGTCGATCGCGGAGATCCTCCGGCTGAACCCGAAGATCCTCTACATCCAGTACCAGTAGGCCGCGCGGCAGGGCGCGGCCCGCCCGCGGTCAGTTCGCGAGACGGAGGCCGGTCACGGCGTCGGCCACCGCGAACAGGCGGCCGTCGGGGCTGAAGAAGTTGATCCGCCGCTTCCGCCCCTCGACGATCTCATCGGCGCGCGTGAACTGGCGCACCAACAGTTCCTGCCCCTCGGTCCGGGACGGCCAGCTGTTCGCCGAGAAGGTCACGAAGACCTCGTTCTCCTGCATCTCGACGAGGGCGTTGCCGCGCGTGTGCCGGATCAGGGCGAGGGCCTCGTCCCGCT
>JAIBBJ010000151.1 GCA_019694735.1 Gemmatimonadaceae bacterium
CGCGACCGCTGCGAGGCGGCGCCGGAGCCCGCGACGGAGCCCGCGACCGAGGTCGCGCCGCGCGCTCACGGCCGATACCCCGGCCCGCGCACCACCTGGCCCGGCGTCGCGCCGGTATGGCGGCCGTCGCGGAGCACCGCGGTGCCGTTCACCAGCACGTCGCGCACGCCGGTGGAGAGCTGGTGCGGCCGCTCGAAGGTCGCGTGGTCCTGGATCGTGGCCGGGTCGAACACCACCACGTCGGCCTTGAGCCCGACCTTCAGCACGCCGCGGTCGGTGAGCGAGAGGCGCGTCGCGACCGCCGCGCTCGCCTTCCGCACCGCGTCCTCGAGCGTGAGCACGCGCTGGTCGCGCACGTAGCGCGCGAAGAGGCGCGGGAAGTTGCCGTAGGTGCGCGGGTGGGTGAGCGACGTCGCCGTCGCCGGGTCCTCCGACCCGGCGTCGGTGCCGAACTTCATCCACGGCTGCCGCAGCTGCAGCCGCATGTTGTCCTCGCTCATCAGGAAGAGGATCTCGCCCAGGCCGGCGTTCTCGTCCACGTTGAGGTCGAGGATGACCTCCGCCCAGTCCTTGCCGAGCGCCTCGGCGATCTCGGCGAGGCGCTTCCCCTCGAAGCGCTTGTTGGCCTCCTTGCGGAAGCCCATCACCATCACGTTGGCCGGCGTCGCGATCTCGCAGAGGTTCTCGTAGCCGGCGTCGGTGGCGTGCATCTCGGCGACGATCGTCGCGCGGAGGGCCGGGTTCCGCAGGTTCTCCAGCAGCTTCCCCTCGGCGGCGTACTTGGGCGGGATGCAGCTCGCGAAGGAGTTGCCGCCGGCGGGGTACAGGTACATGTCGGCCTGCACGTCCTGCCCGGCCGCGCGCGCCGAGTCGATCTTGGCGATCGCCAGCGGCATTTTCGGCCAGTTGCGGACGCCGCTGGCCTTGAGGTGGTAGATCTCCACCGGCACGCCGGCCTCGCGCCCGATGCGGATGGCCTCGTCCATCGCCTCGAGGAACTTGTCGCCCTCGGAGCGCATGTGGGTGATGTAGAGCCCGCCGTACGGCGCCGCGGCGCGGTTCACCTCGATGAGCTCCTCGGTGCTCGCATAGGTGTTGGGCGGGTAGATGAGCGCGCTGGCGATGCCGAACGCGCCGTCCTCCATCGCGCGGCGGACCATGGCGCGCATCGTGTCGAGCTCCGCCGGCGACGCCGGGCCCATCGCCGTGCCCTTCCCGTACACGCGGACCGTGCCGTTGCCGAGGAACGAGCCGACGTTCTGCGAGGCGCCGCGGGCGACCATGAACTCGAGCCAGTCGCCGAAGCCGTGCGGGCCGCTGAAGCGCGAGAGGAGCGCCCGCGCGACGGAGTCGGACTCGGTCGCGAGCACCCGCGGGTTCACCGGCGCCGGCGTGCTCCCCTCGCCGAGGATGGCGGTCGTGATCCCCTGCGTCACCATCGAGATCGCGCGCCCGTCGCCGAGCATCAGGTTCTCGTACGACTGCGCCTGGATGTCGATGAAGCCGGGGGCGACGACGTGCCCGGTCGCGTCGATGCGCGTGCCGGCGGTGGCGGTGCGGAACGCGCCCCGCGGGCCGATCGCCGCGATGCGGTCGCCGCGGATCGCGAGGTCGCCGTAGTACCACGCGGCGCCGGTGCCGTCCACGATCCGGCCGTTCTCGATCACGACGTCATAGCCCGCCGGCGCGGCGGGGGCGGTGGTGACGCCGCCGCGCGGGGCGCAGGCGGCGAGGGCGGCGGCGAGGGAGAGCAGGGCGGCGGCGCGCATCGCGGGCTCGGGGGTGGGAGGGCGCGGGAGAAGATACCGCGCCCGGGCGCGGACGCATCCGGGTGGCTCCGGCCCACGCACCCGTCGCCGGGCCGCCGTAGATTGCCCCCGCGATGCCCTACGCCCTCGTGCTCGTCGCCAGCGCGGTCGCCTGCCTCGTCGCCGAGTCCCTCGGCGCGCGCGGCGTCGTGTACGTCACCAAGCCGCTCGCCACGCTCGCGATCGTGGCGATGGCCGCGCGCGCCGCGGACCCGGTGTCGCCGCGCTACCGCGCGCTCGTCGTCGCCGGGCTCGGGTGGTCGCTGCTCGGCGATGTGCTGCTGATGCTGCCGCAGGACCTGTTCGTGGCCGGGCTGGCGGCGTTCCTCATCGCGCACCTCTGCTACATCACCGCGTTCAGCGGGGCCGGCGGCGGCGCCCGGGCGTGGGGTGCCTTCGCCGGGGTCGCGGTCGTGGGCGCCTGCATCCTGGCGCTGCTCTGGCCGCGGCTCGGGATGCTGCGGCTCCCGGTCGCCGCCTACGTCTCGGTGATCTCGACGATGGCCTGGCAGGCGCTCGCGCGCTGGCGCGGTACGCGCGCGCCGGGGGCGCTCGGCGCGGCGGTCGGCGGCCTCCTCTTCATGGTGTCGGACGCCGCGATCGCCGTGGGCCGGTTCCTGATGGACTTCCCGGGCCAGCGGGTGCTGGTGCTGGCGACCTACTGGGCCGCGCAGTGGCTGATCGCGGCGTCCGTTCAGCGTCCCGGCGGGGCGAGCACGAGCCGCACCACCTGATCCGGCGCCTCGGCGTCGCGATGCGGCAGCGTGAGCGTCACCGCGTCGTTCGCCTGCGCGACCTGCACCGCCGCGCCGTCGGCGAGCAACGACGCCCGCAGCACGCGCCGCGGCAGCGCCGGGAGCGCGAGCACCCGGTCGCTGCCGTGGAGCAGGTGCACGTACACGGTGTCCCCGTGCTGCGTCGTCACGCCCCAGGGCCGCGGCCCCACCGGGCCGGCGCGCGTGCCGTGGATGCTCGCGCCGTTCACCGCGAGCCATGCGCCCACCTGCCGCAGCGTCGCGACCGCGGTGTCGGGGAAGGTGCCGTCCGGGCGCGGACCGACGTTCAACAGGTAGTTCGCGCCGCGGCCGGCGGCGCCGGCGAGCTCGCGGATGAGCGCCGACGCGGGCTTCCAGTGCCGGTCGTGCAGCCGGAAGCCCCACGAGTCGTTCATCGTCTGTGAGGTCTCGAGCGGCAGCGTGCCGATGGTCGTCGTGTTGAAGCCGGCCGTGTTCGCCCCGGGCAGGTCCTTCTCGAACGTCTGCGCGTCCTCGCCGTCGGCCGGCGGCCGATGGTGGTTGGGGATGATCAGCGCCTGCGGCTGCAGCCGGTGGATCATCGCATACGTGCGCGCGACCTCCCACGGCGCGTCCGGCCGGTCCCACACGCCGTCGAACCAGATGCCGCCGACCGGCCCGTAGGCGGTGAGCAGCTCGGTGAGCTGCGCGTCCATGTACCGCAGGTAGCGCGCGAAGTCGCCCGACTCGGGACGCCCGGCGCTGCGGCCGGTCTCGCCGCGCGGGAAGTAGTCGGGATGGTGCCAGTCGAGCTGTGAATAGTAGAAGAAGAGCGTGATGCCCTGACGGCGGCACTCGTCGGCCAGCTCGCGCACCACGTCGCGCTTGAACGGCGTCCGCCGGGTGATCGTCCAGTCGCTCACCTGCGAGTCCCACATCGCGAAGCCGTCGTGGTGCTTGGTGATGAGCGTGATGTACCGCATCCCGGCGGCCTTGGCCGCCGCGACCCACGCGCGGGCGTCGAACCGCACCGGGTCGAAGAGCGGCGCCAGCGTCTCGTACTCCGCCACCGTCAGCCGGCGGTCGTTCATGATCCACTCGCCGTCCTGCAGCATGCTGGAGACGCCCCAGTGGATGAACATCCCGAACCGCATGTCCTGGTAGCGCTCGCGGGCGGCGAGCCGCTCGGGCGGCACGGCGCCCTCCTGCGCGCGGGCCGGTGCCACGCCAGCGGCGGCGCCGAGGAGCCCCGCCGCGAGGGCGAGATGCGACGCGGCGGCCCGCGCGCCACGAGCGGCGCGGTGGAGGAGGGCGGCGGGGCGGGGCGGCAGGCGACGACGCATGGGGGCAGGGTTGGGGTCGCGGGAGAAGATACCGGCACGCGTACCCCGTGCTAGCTTATGGCGCCCCCCCCACTCCAGGAGCCCGGATGTTCGATCGGAAGGTCTTCTTCGTGAAGGAACGCGTCGCCATCGTCCGCCTGACGGACACGTGGGACATCCTCGATCCCGAGACGAAGCAGCCGATCGCCGTGGCGCAGGAACGGATCCCGCCGGCGCTGAAGGCGCTGCGGCTGCTCATCAACAAGCGGCTCCTCCCCACCACCGTCGTCGTCAGCACGCGCGAGGGCGGACCGCCGCTCCTGACCATCAAGCGCGGCATCTCGCTCCTCCACGCCACGGTGCAGGTGCTCGACGCCAACGGCACGAGCCTCGGCTCGCTCAAGAGCAAGCTCTTCTCGATCGGCGGGGCCTTCCGCGTCTTCGACCCGGCGGGCACCGAGGTCGCGCTCGTCCAGGGCAACTTCATCGGCTGGAACTTCGAGCTGAAGGACGCGAACGGCCGCCGGCTCGGTGCCGTCACCAAGAAGTGGGCCGGCGTCGGCAAGGAGCTCTTCACCACCGCCGACAACTACGTCATCGCGATCGAGAAGGACGGACTCCCGACCGCCGTGACCGCGCTGCTGCTCGCGGCCGGGCTGGCGATCGACACCGTGTTCAAGGAGAAGTGATGCGCGCGGGGCGCGTGGCGTGCCTCGTGCTCGCCGTCCCCGTCGCGCTCGCGGCGGGGCGGGCGCTGCCGGCCCAGGGTGCGCGCGCGTCC
>JAIBBJ010000024.1 GCA_019694735.1 Gemmatimonadaceae bacterium
TTCGAGCGTGCCGAGATAGTGCGTACGACCGTTGATCACGCGGGTCTCGGTGATCGTCGCCGCGTGGCGGAGGGCATCGAGCTCGAGCTGGAAGGCCGAGAGGACGGCGATGCGCGGCCGCGCCGGGGCCGGGGCGGCGGGCGACGGGGCGGGACGCGCGCAGGAGGTCAGCGCGGCGATCGCCAGCGGTGCGGTTCGCAGGAGGGCGGTGCGACGGTGGGCGGTGCGCAGGAGGGCGGGCACGGGGCGGGCGGCGAGGGGACGGCGCAGGCGCCTTGAAGATGCCGAGCCGGAGCCGGGGCCGCACGGGTCCAGCGCCCCCGGGCCGGACCGCGTAGACTTGGACCCGCACCCCTTCACCTGGGAGTCCCCCACGATGTCCTGGCGCTCCGTCCGACACGCGCTGGCGTTCGCCGCCGTGCTGGCCCTGCCCCTCGCGGCGCAGCAACGCCTCACCTCCCCCAAGGACTTCTTCGGCCACGAGATCGGCGCCGACTACGTCCTCCCCAACTACACCCAGTTCACCGCCTACTGGCAGAAGCTCGCGGCCGAGTCCGAGCGGATGGAGCTCGACACGATCGGCCTCACGGCCGAGGGCCGCCCGCAGCTGATGGCGATCGTCTCGAGCCCGGAGAACCTCCGCAACAAGGAGCGCTATCGGCGGATCGCCGAGCGGCTCGCGCGCGCCGAGGGGCTCACCGAGGCCGAGGCGCAGCAACTGGCCAAGGAGGGGAAGGGCATCGTCTGGATCGACGGCGGCCTGCACGCGACCGAGGTGCTGGGCGCCCAGCAGCTGATCGAGACCAACTGGCAGCTCGTCTCGCGCACCGACGAGGAGACGACGCGGCTGCTCAACGACCTCATCATCGTGATGGTCCACGCCAATCCGGATGGCATGGAACTCGTGAGCAACTGGTACATGCGGGAGCAGGACCCGCGGAAGCGCAACATGAACATCCCGCGCCTGTACCAGAAGTACGTCGGGCACGACAACAACCGCGACTTCTACCTCGTCGCGCAGCCCGAGTCGGAGAACATGAACCGGGTGATGTACATGGAGTGGTACCCCCAGGTGATGTACAACCACCACCAGACGGGGCCCTCCGGAACGGTGATGTTCGCGCCGCCGTTCCGCGACCCGATGAACTACAACCTGCACCCGCTCATCCGCACCGGGCTCGACGTGGTCGGCAGCGCGATGCACAACCGGTTCGTGCTCGAGGGGAAGGGTGGCGTCGTGATGCGCTCGACGACCGGCTACTCCACGTGGTGGAACGGCGGCCTCCGCACCACCGCGTACTTCCACAACATGATCGGCCTCCTCACGGAGACCATCGGCAACCCGACACCGGTCGAGATCCCGTTCGTGCCCGACCGCCAGCTGCCGCAGGCCGACGTCCCGCTGCCGGTGAAGCCCGGCGTCTGGCACTTCCGGCAGTCGATCGACTACTCGGTGACCGCCAACTACGCCGTGCTCGACCTCGTCTCGCGCAACAAGGACCATTTCCTCTTCAACATCTGGAAGATGGGGCATGACCGCATCGAGGCCGGCAACCGCGACAGCTGGACGGTCTGGCCGCGCCGCATCGAGGCGATCCAGGCCCAGATGGCGGCGGAGAACCGCGCGCGCCAGGTGAGCAACGCCACCGGCCCGGTCGCGGGCGGCGGGTTCGCCGGCGCGGGCCAGGCCCGCAGCGGCGAGAGCGCGCAGGCGCTGATGGCGCAGCTGAACGCGCCCGACCGGCGCGACCCGCGCGCGTACATCGTCCCGTCGGACCAGCCGGACTTCCCGACCGCGGTGCGCTTCATCGTCGCGCTCCAGAAGAACGGCATCGATGTCGAGCGCGCGCGCACGGCCTTCGCGTACAACGGCCGGCAGTATCCCGCCGGTTCGTACGTCGTGCGCACCGGGCAGGCGTTCGGTGCCCACGTGCTCGACATGTTCGAGCCGCAGGACCACCCGGACGACTTCCGCGTCCCGGGCGGCGCCCCGACCCCGCCGTACGACAACGCCGGCTGGACGCTCGCGATGTCGATGGGCGTGAAGTTCGACCGCGTGCTCGACGCGCTCACCGGGCCGTTCGAGAAGGTCGCGCCGACGAACCGCGTGACGCCGATGGCCGGCACCGTCGCCAGCGGCTCGACCTGGGCGCTCTCCGGCGCCACCAACGACGCCTTCATCGCCGTCAACCGCCTCCTGAAGGCCGGCGCCACCGTCAGCCGCAAGGAGGACGGGACCTGGATCATCGCCAACAACGGCACCTCGCGCCCGATCGTCGAGCGCGCCGCCCGTGAGCTCGGCCTGACCTTCACCGCCGGCAGCGCCACCGGCGCCACGCCCGTGAAGGCGATGCGCGTCGGCCTGTGGGACCGTTACGGCGGCTCGATGCCGTCCGGCTGGACCCGCTGGCTGCTCGAGCAGTACGAGTTCAGCTACTCGATGGTGTACGCGCAGGACATCGACGCCGGCAACCTGAACGCGAAGTACGACGCGCTGATCTTCGTGGACGGCGCCATCCCGGCCCCGCCCACCGGCGGCCAGGGCGGGCGGCGCGGCGGCGGCGGGTTCGGCGTGGTCTTCGACACCGCCTCGCTCCCCCCCGAGTACCGGCGCACGGTCGGCAACATCACGCCCGAGCGCTCGATCCCGAACCTCCGCACCTTCGCCGAGAACGGCGGCATCATCATCACCATCGGCAGCTCGACCAACATCGCCGAGCACTTCCGGCTCCCCATCTCGAACCACCTCGTCGAGGAGGCCCCGAACGGCGCGCCGACGCCGCTCGGCAACAACAAGTTCTACGTCCCGGGGTCGCTGCTCGAGGTCGCGGTGGACAACAAGCAGCCGGCCACGGTCGGGATGGGGCAGCGGGCGATCGTGTTCTACGACAACAGCCCGACGTTCCGCCTGCATCCCGACGCGCTCGCGAAGGGCGTGCGGCCGCTGATGTGGTTCGACACCGCGACGCCGCTCCGCTCCGGCTGGGCGTGGGGCCAGAACTACCTCGACGGCGGCGTGGCCGCCGCCGACGCGCAGGTCGGTCGGGGCACCGTGCGGCTCATCGGGCCCGAGGCGCTCTTCCGCGGGCAGCCGGCCGGCACGTTCAAGCTGGTGTTCAACGGGCTCATCGGGGCGAACAAGCCCACGATGTGACCGGTGCGGGATGCGGGGGGCGACGGGGTGGGGCCATCGGCCCCACCCCGTCGCCGTTCCCCCGGTGCCGAATCCGGGGGAACGGCACCGGATGCTACTTCAGGATGCCCTTGGCGATCGTCGAGAGCTGCATGTTCGACGTCCCCTCGTAGATCGTGCCGATCTTCGCGTCGCGATAGAACTTCTCCACCGGGTAGTCCTTCGTGTACCCGTAGCCGCCGAAGAGCTCCACGCAGAGCGAGGTCACCCGCTCGCACACCTGCGACGAGAGGAGCTTCGCCATCGCGCCGGCCTGCGCGATGTCCTCGCCCGCGTCCTTGAGGCGCGCGGCGTTGTAGACCATCAGGCGCGCGGCCTCGAGCTCCGTCGCCGCCTGCGCGACCTGGAACTGGATCCCCTGGAACTCGGCGAGCGGCCGCCCGAACTGCTGCCGCTCCTTGAGGTACGCCACCGCGGCGTCGAGCGCGCCCTGCGCGATGCCGATCATCTGCGCGCCGATGCCGACCCGCCCCTCGTTGAGCGCCTGGATCGCGAACCGGTAGCCCTGACCGACCGGGCCCAGGACGTCGGCGTCGGGGACGAAGACGTCCTCGAGGATGAGCTCGGTGGTGCTGGAGGCGCGGATCCCGAGCTTGTCCTCCTTCTTGCCGACGCTGAACCCCGGCGCGCTGCGCTCCACCACGAACGCGGTGATCCCCTTGTAGCCCCGCGCGGGATCCACCGTCGCGAAGAGCACGTAGAGCCCGGCCTCGGCGCCGTTGGTGATCCAGAGCTTCCGGCCGGTGAGCCTCCAGCCGCCGTCGGTCTTCACGGCGCGCGTCCGGAGCGCGAACGCGTCCGAGCCGCTGGAGGCCTCGGACAGGGCGTACGCGCCGACCGTGTCCCGGCAGAGGCGGGGCATCCACCGCGCGAGCTGCTCCGGCGTCGCCGCCGCCAGCAGCGGGTTGGCGACGAGCGTGTTCTGCACGTCGACCATGATCGCCGACGCCGCGTCGACCTTCGAGATCTCCTCGACGGCGATCGTCACCAGCATCACCGTGCCTCCGGCGCCGCCGTGCGCCTCCGGCGCCTGGATGCCCATCAGGCCCATCTCGAAGTAGGCCTTGATGAGCGCGGGGTCGAGTTTCGCGTCCCGCTCCATCTGCTGGACGCGCGGCGCGACCTCGCCGCGGGCGAACTCGGCGACGGCATCGCGGAACGCGCGCTCGTCGTCGGAGAGCATCGTGAGGGCGGGGCGGGCGGAGCCGGGGGCGTTCGACATCGGGCGCGGGATCGGGGGGAGCTGCGGGGCGCTGCGGGGCGCTGCGCAGGCGCGCGTGACCCCTCCAATGTAGCATCGGCCGACCGGGCCGACGCCCCCGGCCGCCTACGCCACGAGGATCGGCTCGGCCGCTTCCTCCGCCGGCCGCGCGAACAGGTACCCCTGCAGCAGGTCCGCGCCGAGCGCCACCAGGGCGTCGCGCTCCTCGTTCGTCTCGACCCCTTCCGAGATGACCCGGATGCCGAGGTCCTTGCAGAGCCCGTACATCGCCCCCACCACGCGCTGTTTCGTCACGTGCCGGTGGATCCCCGACACCAGTGCGCGGTCGAGCTTCACGAAATCGGGGGAGAGGTGCGTGAAGCTCGCGAGCCCGGCGTATCCCGTGCCGAGGTCGTCCACCGCGAGCCGGTAGCCCAGCGCCCGCAGCGCCTGCACGAACGGCCCGATGTCCCCGAGGTGGTCGAGCGAGGCGCGCTCCGTCACCTCCAGCACGATCCGGCTCGCGTGCGCGGCCAGCGGACTGCCCTGGCCGTGCAGCGACGGGTCGAGCAGGTCGTGCGGGTGCACGTTCACGAAGAGCAGCAGTCCGTCGCGGATCGAGGTCGCGTCGCGGGCGATCAGCGTGTAGATCCGCCGCGAGAGCTCCGTCTGCCGCCCGAGCAGCCCCGCCACCTCGAAGAGCGCCTGTGGGGTCCGCATCGAGCCCTCGCCGGAGCGCACCAGCGCCTCGAACCCGACCGTCGTCCGCGCCGCGAGCGAGACGATCGGGTGGTACACGAGGTGCAGCTGCTCCAGCGCGCGCGTGAGCGCCGCATTCAGCATCGCGTGGTCGTGCACCGGCAGGTTCGACTGCTGCAGCGCGAGCGCCTCGCGCTTCACCCGCGCGAGCTCGGCGAGCAGGGTGGCCCGATTCACCGCCTTGAGCAGCTCGGCGCTGGCGACCGGCTTGAGGAGATACCGGTGCGCACCGTGGTGCATCGCCTCGATCGCGGTCGCGAGCGTGGGACCTCCGGTCATCATGATCACCGGGATGTCGGGGTCGCGCTCGCGCGCGGCGCGCAGGACGTCGATCCCGGTCATCCCCTGCATCTGGATGTCGGACACGACCACGCTGTAGCGCGCATCGTCGAGCGCATGGACCGCGGCTTGGCCGTCGGGCACCGCGGTGACGGCGAATCCGCTGCGCTCCAGCACGAGCGCCGTCGCGCGCAGCACGGCGGCGTCGTCGTCCACGAGGAGGACCCGCCTCGCTTCGTTCATCAGCATCGGGGTGGGGCAGTGGGGGAGGGGCGCCCTCACTAACCCCGTTCCCCGCGGAAAGATCATCCGTGACCTGCGTCACATGGCGGCGGGGCGGCGCACCATCGGTGCGCCGCCCCGCCGTTCCCTCCCGTGCGGCGCCACCTCCGCCGGCTAGCGCACCGGGGTCCGGTCGTAGTTCAGGTTCGGCGCGAGCCAGCGCTCGGCCGTCGGCACGTCCATCCCCTTCTGCGCCGCGTACGCCTCCACCTGGTCCTTCTCGATCTTGCCGACGCCGAAGTACTGCGCCTGCGGGTGCCAGAAGTAGAAGCCGCTCACCGCCGAGGCGGGGAGCATCGCGCAGCTCTCGGTGAGGCGGACGCCGGCGTTGCGCTCGGCGTCGAGCAGCTTGAACAGGGTCCGCTTCTCCGTGTGGTCCGGGCAGGCCGGATAGCCGGGGGCCGGCCGGATCCCCTGGTACTGCTCCTTGATGATCGCCGCGTTGTCGAGGTGCTCGGTGGGCGCGTACGCCCAGAGCTCGCGGCGGACGCGCTCGTGCAGCCGCTCGGCGAAGGCCTCGGCGAGGCGGTCGGCGAGCGCGGTGAGCATGATCGCCGAGTAGTCGTCGTGCGCCGCCTTGAACGCGGCCACGCGCTCCTCGAGGCCGATGCCGGTGGTGACCACGAACGAGCCGAGCCAGTCGGTGACGCCGGCGTCCTTGGGTGCGACGAAGTCGGCGAGGCAATAGTTGGGGCGGCCGTCCGTCTTGACCATCTGCTGCCGCAGCATGTGGATCGTCTCGAAGGCCACGCGGCCCTGCTCGTCCACGCCGACCGAGCGGCGCGCGCCGGGGGCGGGCTCGCGGTAGAGCCGGATCCGCTCGTCCTCGGCGTAGGCGCGGAAGAAGCCGACCACCGCGCGGGCATGGAGCCACTTCTCGTCCACGACCTTCGCCAGCATCGCCTGCGCGTCCTTCCAGAGGTTGCGGGCCGCCTCGCCGACCACCGGGTCCTCGAGGATCGCCGGGTAGGCGCCGGCCAGCTCCCAGGTCTGGAAGAAGGGAGTCCAGTCGATGCGCGGCACGAGCTCGGCGAGCGGGAAGTCGTCGAACACGCGCACGCCCTCGAAGGTCGGCGTCGGCGGGACGAGCCCGTCCCACGAGACCTTCGGCCGATTCGCGCGCGCCTCGGCGAGCGACTGGCGCTTCACGTCCCGCTGGCGCTCCGCGCGCGCCCGCCGCACCTCCTCGTACTCGGCGCGGACGTCGGCCACGAACTGGTCCCGGAGGCCGTCGGAGAGGAGCGAGCCGGCGACGCCCACCGCGCGCGACGCATCGAGCACGTGCACGACGGGGCCCGAGTACTCGGGCGCGATCTTGACCGCGGTGTGGACCTTCGACGTGGTCGCGCCACCGATCAGGAGCGGGATCGTCCACCGCTCGCGCTCGAGCTCGCTGGCGAGGAACGCCATCTCCTCGAGCGACGGCGTGATGAGGCCCGAAAGGCCGATGAGGTCCACCTGGTGCTTGCGGGCCTCCTCGAGGATGCGGGCCGGCGGCACCATCACGCCGAGGTCGATGACCTCGAAGTTGTTGCACTGCATGACGACGCCCACGATGTTCTTGCCGATGTCGTGCACGTCGCCCTTGACCGTGGCCATCAGCACCTTGCCCTTGGAGCGGCTGTCGGCGCTCGCGGCCTTCTCGGCCTCGATGTAGGGGATGAGGTGCGCGACCGCGCGCTTCATCACGCGGGCCGACTTCACGACCTGCGGGAGGAACATCTTCCCGGCGCCGAAGAGGTCGCCGACGGTGTTCATCCCCTGCATGAGCGGGCCCTCGATGACCTCGATCGGGCGGTCGAACAGGTGCCGCGCCTCCTCGGTGTCCTCGACGACGAAGTCGGCGATGCCGTGGACGAGCGCATGGGCGAGCCGCTCGACCACCGGCGCTTCGCGCCAGGTGAGGTCCACCTTCTTCCGCTGGGCCTGGCCCTTGAGCTCGTCGGCCACGGCGAGGAGGCGCTCGGTCGCGTCGGGGCGCCGCGCGAGGACCACGTCCTCGACGCGCTCCCGCAGCTCGGCCGGGATGTCCTCGTAGATCACGAGGGCGCCGGCATTCACGATGCCCATGTCCATCCCGGCCCGCACCGCGTGGTACAGGAAGACCGCGTGGATCGCCTCGCGCACCGGGTTGTTGCCGCGGAACGAGAACGAGACGTTCGAGACGCCGCCGGAGATGCGCGCGTGGGGGCAGGTGCGCTTGATCTCCCGCGTCGCCTCGATGAAGGCGACGGCGTACCCGTCGTGCTCCTCGATGCCGGTGGCGATCGCGAAGATGTTGGGGTCGAAGATGATGTCCTCGGGCGGGAACCCGACCTGCTCCGTGAGGATCCGGTAGGCGCGCCGGCAGATGGCGACCTTGCGCTCCACCGTGTCGGCCTGGCCCTGCTCGTCGAACGCCATCACGATGACGGCGGCGCCGTAGCGCCGCACGAGCGTCGCCTGGCGGACGAACTCCGCCTCGCCCTCCTTGAGCGAGATCGAGTTCACGATCCCCTTGCCCTGCACGCAGCGGAGCCCGGCCTCGATGACCTTGAACTTCGAGGAGTCGATCATCACCGGGACCCTGGCGATCGCCGGCTCCGACGCGACGAGGTGGAGGAAGCGCGTCATCGCCGCCTCGGCGTCGAGCATCCCCTCGTCCATGTTGATGTCGATGATGACCGCGCCCGCCTCGACCTGCTGGCGCGCGACCTCGAGCGCCTGGTCGTAGTGCCCGCCGATGATCAGCTCGGCGAACTTCTTCGAGCCCGTCACGTTGGTGCGCTCGCCGACGTTCACGAAGTTCGAGTCCGGCCCGATCACGAGCGGCTCGAGCCCCGAGAGGCGGAGACGCCGGGGGATCTCGGGGATCCGGCGCGGCGGGAGCCCGCGCACGGCCTCGGCGATCGCCCGGATGTGTGCCGGCGTCGTGCCGCAGCAGCCGCCGACCACGTTCACGAGGCCCGACAGGGCGAACTCACGGAGGATCGACGAGGTGAAGGCCGGCGTCTCGTCGTAGCCCCCCATCTCGTTCGGGAGGCCGGCGTTGGGGTGCACGGTGACGTGGCAGTCAGCCACGCGCGCGAGCTCCTGCACGTAGGCGCGGAGCTCCTTGGCCCCGAGCGCGCAGTTGAGGCCCACCGAGAACGGCTTCGCATGCATCACCGAGTTCCAGAACGCTTCGGTCGTCTGGCCGGTGAGGGTGCGCCCGGAGGCATCGGTGATCGTGCCGGAGATCATCACCGGGACACGGAGCCCCCGGCGCGCGAACACCTCCTCGACCGCGAAGATCGCGCCCTTCGCGTTCAGTGTGTCGAAGATCGTCTCGATCAGGATCAGGTCGGCGCCGCCGTCGAGCAGCCCCTCGGCGGCCTCGGTGTACGCCTCGACCAGCTCGGCGAACGTGATGTTGCGGGCGCCGGGATCGTTCACGTCGGGCGAGAGCGAGGCCGTGCGGTTGAGCGGGCCGAGCACCCCCGCCACCCAGCGGGGCCGCCCGTCCCGGGCCTCGAATTCGTCGCAGACGCCGCGCGCCAGCCGTGCCCCCGCGACATTGAGCTCGCGGACCAGGGCCTGCATCCCGTAGTCCGCCATCGAGACGCGCGTGGAGTTGAACGTGCTCGTCTCGATGATGTCGGCGCCCGCCTCGAGGTACTGCCGGTGGATCCCGCCGATGACGTCGGGACGGGTCAGCACCAGGAGGTCGTTGTTCCCCTTCACGTCGGTGGGCCAGTCCGCGAACCGCGTGCCGCGGTAGTCGGCCTCGGTGAGCCGGAAGGTCTGCACCATCGTGCCCATCGCGCCGTCGATGATGAGCAGCCGCCGGGCCGCCTCCTCGTGCAGCGCGGCGATGCGCCCCTCGCGCGTGAACCCGCTCACGGGGCCACCTCCGCGCCCACGGGGCGCGGCCGCAGGCCGAGCACGTGGCACAGCGCGTAGGTGAGGTCCGCGCGGTTGAGCGTGTAGAAGTGGAACTCGGTCACGCCGGCGCGCTCGAGCTGCTGGCACTGCTCGGCCGCCACCGTCGCCGCGACCAGCTTCCGCGTCTCCGGGTCGTCGTCGAGGCCCTCGAACATGCGCGCGAACTCGCGCGGGATCGACGCCCCTGTGCTCTTCGCGAACTTCACCATCTGCGTGAAGTTCGTCACCGGCATGATGCCCGGCACGATCGGTACCGTGATCCCCGCCTTCCGCGCCCGGTCGAGGAAGCGCAGGTAGGTCCAGTTGTCGAAGAAGAACTGCGTGATCGCGCGCGTCGCGCCGGCGTCGATCTTCCGCTTGAGGTTGTCGAGGTCCGCCGAGGGGTTCGGGGCGTCGGGATGCACCTCGGGGTACGCCGCCACCGAGATCTCGAAGTCGTGCCGTGCGCGCAGCCCCGCCACGAGGTCCGACGCGTAGGCGTAGCCACCGGGGACCGGGTGCGGCCGGTCGGGCGGCACGTCGCCGCGCAGCGCGACGATATGCCGCACGCCAGCGTCCCAGTACCCGTCCGCGACGCGGTCGATCTCCTCGCGGGAGGCCGCGACGCAGGTCAGATGCGCCGCCGGCACCAGCGCGGTCTCCTCGAGGATGCGGCGCACCGTGTGGTGCGTCCGCTCGCGCGTCGACCCCCCCGCCCCGTACGTGACGGAGACGAAGCGCGGAGCGAGCGGTGCGAGCCGCTGGATCGACTTCCACAGGGTCTCCTCCATCTCCGCCGACTTCGGCGGGAAGAACTCGAAGGAGACCTGGAACGGGACCGGCAGGACGAGCGAGCTCATCGAGACCTCTAGGGACGGAAAACGCCCGATGCGTCGAGGCGCACCGGGCCGGCGCTTTAGCTGGTTGTTTAACGTGGCCGCAATTTGCCTCGAAATCGCCACGGATCGGTTGTCACGTTCATTCTATCATCCGGATGAACGGATGGCAAGGGCCGCCACCGCAGGCACCCCCACCCCCGATACCTCCACCACCTTGGACCGGGACGCTGCCCCGGCCACGATCCGCACCGCCCGGCGCGGGACCCCGAGGGCCTCCGCGAGCACCGCCACCACCGCCTCGTTGGCGGCCCCGTCCACCGGCGCCGCGTGCACCCGGACCTTGAGTGCATCGCCGTGGCGGCCGTCCACCCCGGCGCGCGCGGCGCGCGGCTGCACCCGCACCGCGAAACGGACCGTGCCGTCCCGCTCGGTCACCGGGAGGGTGCTCACAGCAATCGGAGGACCGCGCCCTCGAGCAGCGACAGCAGGAACCACGCGATCAGCGGGCTGAGGTCCAACTGCCCCGCGGACGGGAGCGCCTGCCGCAGCGGGCCGAGGAACCACTCCGTGCAGCGGTGCGCGAGGCGCCCGGCGGCGCTCCAGCTCCCGCCGGTCCAGCTCAGGATCACGCGCACGAGCAGTGCCAGCTGCAGCACCCCGAAGGTGCCGCGCACCGCGAGCGAGACGAGGCCGCGTGCGCCCGCGTTGCTCGCGAAGTACACGGAGACCAGCACGTCGCGGACGAACCCGATCACGAAGAGCGCCCCCGCACCGGTGACGAGGATCGCGAGCACGCCCCACCACGGGATCGCCGCCGCCGACACGCCGAGGCGCGGGAGCCGACGGTCGAGCGGGGCCAGCAGCGGGTCCACCGACCGGCGCACGAAGCGCGCGGCCGTGCCGAACGGCTGGATGCGGCGCGTCCGCACGCCCCAGGCGAGCGCCGCGAGGGCTGCGCCGAGCACGAGCAACGTCAGCGTCGCCGTGCGGAGGACGGTGACGAGCACGTCGAGCATCGCGACGAGGTCGCGCATCAGGCGCGGCCCTTCCGCGTGAGCACGAGCCGCAGGGTGCCGACGAGGCCGCTCAGCCGGCCGGCGAGCGTCGGGGCGTGCGAGAGGCGCGTGAAGGCGTCCATCGCGTCGAGGTGTCCGGGCAGGTATGGGAACCACCACGGCTGCCGCCAGCGCGCGAACCGGTCGTCGACGACCGGCGTGCTCTTCACGCAGTCCTCGAGGGCCTCGAGCCCGTGATGGCGACCGAGGCCGCTCGCCTTCACGCCGCCGGTCGCGATGTCGGCCATGCCGACGACGTTCACGGCATCGTTCACCTGGATCGAGCCCGCCTCGAGTCGGCGCGCGAGCGCGACCCCGCGGGCGGCGTCGCCGGTCCACACGCTCGCCGAGAGGCCGTAGCTCGTCGCGTTCGCCCGCCGCACCGCCTCGTCGGCGTCGCGCACGGCGACCACGGGGAGGAGCGGGCCGAAGGTCTCCTCCTGCATGACGCGCATGTCGTCGGTGACGCCGGTGATCAGCGTCGGCGGGAAGAACCCGTCGCCGGCGGGTACCGGGGCCTGCGCGACGATCCGCGCGCCCTTCGCGAGGGCGTCATCGAGCTGCGCCCGGATGGTCGCCACGGCGTGCGGCCGCACCAGCGGCCCCACCTCGGTGGCCGCCGACTTCGGGTCGCCGACGACGAGGCCGCCCACCGCGCGCGCCGCAGCGGCGACGAAGGCGTCGAACACCGGTTGCTCGACGAAGATGCGCTTCGGCGAGACGCAGTTCTGCCCGCCGTTGAAGAAGCGGTTCCAGACGATCCCATCGGCGGCGAAGCGCAGGTCGGCGTCGGCGAGGACGATCGCCGGGTCGCTGCCGCCGAGTTCGAGGGCGCACGGGATGAAGCGCTCGGCGCACGCCACGGCGACCTTCCGGCCGACCGCGGACGAACCGGTGAAGACGATGCGGTCCACCCCCGAGCGCACGAGTGCCGCGCCGGTGACGCCGTCCCCCGGCACGACCTCGAAGACCCCGGCGGGGAGTCCGGCCTCGCGGAGCAGGTCCTGCAGCAGCATCGCCGCGCCCGGCGTGAACTCGCTCGGCTTGAGCACGACCGCGTTGCCGGTGACGAGCGCCGGCATCGCGCCGCTCACCGGCATCCAGAACGGGTAGTTCCAGGGCGCGATGATGCCGATGACGCCGTAGGGGCGCCGCTCGACCCGTGCGCGCTTCCGCCAGAAGGCGAGGTTGCCCACGCCGCGCCAGCGCGGTCGGAGGAACCGCGGTCCCTCCCGCGCGTAGAAGCGGGCGAACTCGAGCGAGACGGTGACATCCGCGGCCATCGCGTCGATCAGCGGCTTGCCGAGCTCGCGGGTGATGGCCTCGGCGACGGCGCGCCGGCGGGCGAAGAGCAGGTCGTGGAAGCGATCGAGGACGGCGGCCCGGTCCGCCGGGGCGCGGGCGGCCCAGTCGGCCTGTGCGGCGCGCGCGCGCGCGACCGCGGCGGCGACCGCGGCATCGTCGGTCGTCTCCCAGTTCCGGAAGACATCGCCGGTCACCGGGTCGCGCGACTCGCTGCGGCGTCGGGGCGGGCTCTGCGTCGAGGCATCCATCGTACGGAAATGTGACACTTCCCTCCCATCGCGGGTACTGGAGGATGTGACGGCCAACGCGATGGATGGTGCGATCCCCGGTGGGGCAGCGTGGCGCGGGACGGCGGCGGCGGGGCATACTCCCCGGACCTCGCTCATGTCCGAGACCCCACCCGGCTCCTCCATCGATCCGACGCTCCCGCTGCGCGCCAAGGCGGGGGACCGGCAGGCGTTCGCCCAGCTCGTGGACGTGATGTACCCGCGGTCGCTCCGGTTCGCCCTCCATATGGTCGGCAACCGCGAGGACGCGGAGGAGGCGGTGCAGGACGCATTCGTGCGCGTCTGGCACAACCTCCATCGGTTCCGGGACGATGCGCGCTTCGAGCCCTGGCTCTTCCGCATCCTCGCGAACCGGTGCCGGAGCCTCATGGAGAAGCGGCGGCGGCACCAGGCGGTGGTCCAGTACGGGGACGTACCGGAGCGCGGCAGTGCACCCCGGGCCTCGGACGACCGAGACTGGACGGAGGAGATCCACCGGGTCCTCGCGACCCTCCCGGCGGAGCAGCGGGAAGCGTTCCTGCTCCGGCATGTCGAGGACATGGCGTATGAGGACATCGCCGCGATCACGGGCGTCGGACTCAGTGCGCTGCGGATGCGAGTCAAACGGGCGTGCGACGTGTTGCGCGCGCGCCTTTCCGAGGTGATACGCGATGAGTGATGGGCAGGATGTGGTGATTCGTCGGGTGGCGGAGACGCTGCGGTCGGCGCCGGAGGCGGTGCCGGATCCGCGGGCGGTCGCGCGCCTGCTGTCGGCGGCGTGGGAGACCCCGCGTCCGACGGGGATCCGGAGGTGGTTCGGCGCCTGGCGGATGCCGGCGCTCTCAGGGCTCGGCGCCTCGGCGGTGGCGGCGGCCGCGCTGCTGATGGGGTTCGTGGTGCGTGGCGCGGTGCGCGAGCGGCCTTCGCAGGAGCCCGCCATGGCGACCGGGGAATTCCCCGTGCCGGGCGGCGGCACGCCGAGCGCGGGCGTGCCGGTCGTGCCGGCGGCCGCGGTGACGGGCGAGGCCGCGCTCGTGCCGACGCAGTTCGTGCTGGACCGGCCCGACGCCCACGCCGTGGCGCTCGTGGGGGACTTCAACGACTGGCAGGGGGGCGAAACGCCCCTGACCCGGCTCGAGAGCGGGGTGTGGACCGCGACGGTCCCGCTGCCGCCCGGCCGGCACGTGTACGCCTTCCTCGTGGACGGTACATTGGTGGTGGCCGACCCGCGCGCCCCGAAGTCGGGGGACGCGGACTACGGTCGCGAGGGTTCCGTCGTGATGGTCTTCGCCCGATGAGACAGCTTCGTAGTGCCACTACGATCGCCGCGCTGGTGCTCGCCAGCGCAACCGCCGCCGCGGCGCAGCAGCCGCGGCCGGTGGCGCTGTCCATCGCCGATGCGAGGACCCGCCAGGCCGTCGAGCGCGAGATCGCGCGGGCCGAGGCGCGGGGGCTGCCGACGCAGCCACTGGTCGCGAAGGCGATGGAAGGTGTCACGAAGCAGGCCTCCGGGGAGCGGATCCAGGCGGCCGTCGCATCGTTGGCGAAGCGCCTCGAGCAGGCGCGAGTCCTCCTGGCTCCCTCGACGTCGGCCGCGGAGATCGCCTCGGGCGCTGATGCGCTCGCGGCGGGCGTCCCCGGCGCGGCGTTGAAGCAGATCCGTGCGGCCTGGCCGGCCGATCGGAGCGTCGTGATGCCCCTCGACGTGATGACCGAGCTGGTGGCCCGCGGGATCCCGGCGAAGCACGCCCTCGAGCAGATCACCGCCCTGATGTCGCGCGGCGCCACGCCCGCGCAGATCGCCTCGCTGGGATCGTCGGTCAATGCCGACGTCGCGGCGGGCCTGGCGCCGGACGCGGCGCTGGAGGTGCGGGCCCGCGGGGTGATGTCGCTCCTTCCGTCACCTGCTGCCGCGGCCAGCTCCGCTCCCGCTGGTGTGAGGCCCCCGCGGTGACGTGATCCGCCGCGCGGCGCTGGGGGTCCTCGTCGTCCTCGCGACGCGCGGCGCGGCCGCGCAAGCGCTCCCCGAACTCCGCTTCGACGCGGGGTACGCGAGCGTGCGCCAGCCGGGCTTCCTGGCCTCGGACACGGTGCGCGCGGTGGACGCCGCGCTGCTCGCCCTCTTCTGGCGCCGCCCGGCCGATCGCTGGACCCTCTACTCCAGCGCGAACGTCACCTACGCGCGCGACTCGCTCGCGGCCGCGCAGGGCGTGATGGCGCTCGTCCTGCCGTGGATGGACCGCGAGCACCTGCGCACCGACGTCGGCGCCGCCGGTGCGACCTTCTCGCTCCGCTCAGCGGGCCGGGGCGGGAACGGCAACCTCTTCGCCCGGCAGCACTACGTCGACGACGCGTGGGGTGGGTGGGGCGGCGCGGCGTGGGGGCTGACGGCGCGCGACGGGCGGAAGAGCGCCTCGATCGCCGCGGACGTCGGGGCATGGGCGCGCTGGCGCTTCCTGTTCGGCTCCGCCTCGTATGCGCGGCTCTCCTCCGAGGACCTGCCGCTGCTCTACGCCTCCGGCGGCACGAGTTCGCCGTACGCGACCTCGTACGAGTTCGAGGACGTGCAACTCGTGCTCACGGCCCGACGGGGGCCGCATGAACTCGCCGCGTCGTACACCGCGCGCCGCGCGGTCGCCGGCACCGACGACGGTGCCGTCGCGCTCTCGGTGAACGGGCAGCTCCAACTGTCCGACCGGCTGGCCTTCCTCGCGAGCGCCGGCCGGCAGCTCTCCGACCCGATGCGCGGCCTGCCCGAGGCCGACATCGTCACGGCCGCGCTGCGCGTGAGCCTCGGCCCGAAGCCGCTGCCGGTGATGGAGCGCGCCTCGCTCGCCGAGGCCCGCGTGATCGCGCGGGCCGGCGGGGGCGGCGAGCTGGTCGTGCGGGTGGCGGCGCACGACACCCTTGCGGTCGAGGTCGCGGGCGACTTCTCGGCGTGGCGCCCGCTCCCGCTCGCGCGGGAGGGGGACTGGTGGGTGGTGCGCGTGGTGCTGCCGCCGGGCAAGTACCGCATCGGCGTCCGGGCCAACCTCGGGCCCTGGCGCGCGCCACGCAACGTGGCGCGGGTGCGGGACGACTTCGGCGGCGAGTCGGGCCTGATCGTGGTACCTTAGCGGACGGCCGGGCAGGGGGCAGGCGCAGGCCGGACAGGGCCGCAGGGACAGACCGAACCCAGGAGCCGATCGTGACGTTCACCACCCGTCGTCAATTCATGGCCGGCCTCGGCGCCGCCACCGCCGCGCTGCCGATGCTCTCGGAGCGCGCCGCCGCGCAGATCCTCAAGGCGGAGGTGATCGCCGGCGACCGCACCCCGGCCGAGCTCGCCGACGACGAGGGCTACTGGATGCAGATCCAGCGCGCCTTCGATGCGGACCGGGCGATGATCAACCTGAACAATGGCGGCATCTCGCCGACGCCGACCCACGTGCTGGAGCAGATGATCCGCGACCTGCGGTTCGTCAACGAGCTGCCGGTGGAGCACAACTGGCGGATCCTCGAGCCGCGGATGGAGAGCACGCGCCGCGAGCTCGCGAAGGAGTTCGGCTGTGACCCCGAGGAGATGGCGATCACGCGCAACGCCTCCGAGGGGCTCGAGATCATGATCCTCGGGCTCGACCTGCAGCGCGGCGACGAGGTCCTGATCACCAACCAGAACTACGGGCGGATGATCACCACGTGGCAGCAGCGGGAGCGCCGCGAGGGGATCGTCCTCAAGCAGGTCAGCTTCCCGGTGCCGCTCACCGACCCGAAGGTGCTGGTGCGGACCCTCGAGGCGGCGATCACCCCGCGGACGAAGGTCATCGAACTGACGCACATCACGAACCTCACCGGCCAGATCCTGCCGATCCGTGACGTCGTGCGGATGGCGCGGCCGCGCGGGATCGAGGTCTTCGTGGACGGCGCGCACGCGTTCGCGCACTTCCCGTTCAAGCGCGACGACCTCGAGTGCGACTACTACGCGACCTCGCTGCACAAGTGGATGCACGCGCCGATCGGCGCCGGCTTCCTCTACGTGCGCAAGGAGCGGATCGCCAAGCTCTGGCCGCTGATGGGCTCCGACGCGTCGCGCGTGGGCAACATCCGGAAGTACGAGGAGATCGGCACGCACCCGCAGGCGAACTTCAACGCCGTGTCGGTGGCGATCAACTTCCATCGCGGCATCGGCGCCGAGCGCAAGATCGCGCGGCTCCGCTACCTGCGCGACCGCTGGGCGAAGGCGCTGCTCGCCGACAGCGACCGCGTGAAGGTCCTCACCGAGCTCGGGCCGGACAAGGCGGGCGCGATCGCGATGTTCAACGTGGACGGCATCGAGCCGGGCGCGCTCGGCGGGTGGTTGCTCGCCAACCACCGCATCGTCAGCACGCCGATCGTGCACCCCGAGTTCAAGGGCATCCGGGTGACGCCCAGCATCTACACGAGTCCGGACGAGATCGACACGTTCGTCGACGCGGTGAAGGTCGCGATCCGGCGGGGCATCACGGCGTGAACCACTGGCTGCTCAAGTCGGAGCAGGACGTCTTCTCGTTCGACGACCTGCTCCGCGCCCCGCGGCGCACCACGCACTGGGACGGGGTCCGGAACTACCAGGCGCGCAACACGCTCCGTGACCTGATGAAGATGGGCGACCGCTGCTTCTTCTATCACTCGAACTCCGACCCCACCGGCATCGCGGGGATCTGCGAGGTGGTGAAGGAGGGCTACCCCGACCACACCGCCTTCGACCCGAGGGATCCGCATCACGACCCCAAGTCGGTGCGCGAGGCGCCCACCTGGTTCATGGTGGACGTGAAGGCGGTCGCGGCGCTGCCACGCATCCTCACGCTCGAGGAGCTGAAGCGCGTGAAGGGACTCGAGCGGATGGTGCTGCTCCAGCGCGGCAGCCGGCTCTCGGTGCAGCCGGTGACCGCGAAGGAATGGGCCATCATCTGCCGGCACGCGGGTGTGCCCGCGGTGTGAGCCGCGTGTGAGCCGGATGTGAACCGCGCGCGGGGTCGCGCGCCACGGCCGTCCCGCCTCAGTCGGTCGACAGCTCCCGCCCGAGGCGCACGACCGCGGCGACGAGCGCCGCGAAGTCGTCGTCGCCGGAGCGATGGTTGGTGATCGCCACCCGGATCGCGAAGCGTCCGCGGATCGTCGTGCCGCTCGGGGCGGCGATCCCCCGCTCCTGCAGTTCGATCAGGATCGCGCGGTTGAGCGCATCGCGCGCCGCATCGTCGCGCCCGGCGGCGGCGTACCGGAAGTTCACGATGTTGAGCGGGACGGGGGCGAGCAGTTCGAGCGTCGGCTCCGCGCGCACCAGCGCCTCGAGGTGCCGCGCCTGCGCCACGTTCCGCGCGATGTGCGCGCCGAGCAGGTCGGTGCCCACGGCGCGGAACTGCATCCACGCCTTCAGCGCCTTGAAGCTCCGCGTGAGCTCGATGCCGCGGTCGGCGAAGAAGATGCCGGTCTGCGCCATCAGCCCCCGGGTCTCGCTCGCGAGGTAGGCGGCCTGCATGGAGAAGGTGCGCACCAGCGCCGCGTCCTCGCGGGTCAGCAGCACCGCGATGTCGAACGGCAGGTAGCCCCACTTGTGCAGGTCGAACGCGAGCGAGTCGGCGCGCCCCATCCCGCGCAGCTGCGGCTGCAGGGACGGCGCGAGCGCGGCCATCGCGCCGAACGCGCCGTCCACGTGGAACCAGCATCCCTCGCGCGTGGCCAGGTCGGCGAGCGCGTCGAGGTCGTCGGTCGCCCCGGTCTGCACCGTCCCCGCCGTCCCGATGATGCAGCAGGGCCGCAGCCCGGCCGCGCGGTCCTCGGCGATCATCGCTGCCATCGCGGCGGGGTCCACCGAGAAGTCGTCGCGCACGGGGACGCGGCGGAACGCGGTGTTGCCGAGGCCGAGGAGCTCGCAGGCCTTCTTGAGCCACCCGTGCACCTCGGTGCTGGCGTAGACCACCAGCCGCGGGTGTGCGCCGCCGTGTCCCTCGGCACGCACGTCGTAGCCTGCGCGCTCCTGCCGCGCGACGGCGAGCCCCATCACGTTCGCCATCGTCCCGCCGCTGAGCAGGATGCCGCCGCTCCCCTCGGGGAAGCCCATCAGCTGGGCGCACCAGCGTACGACCTGCCGCTCCACGAGCACCGGCGACTGCTCCAGCCCGCCCACGTTCGGGTTCATCACCGACGACAGGAAGTCCGCCATCGCCGCCTGCGGCGTGCCGGTGCCCATGACCCAGCCCCAGAAGCGCGGGTGGATGTTGCCGTTGGGGAAGGGGCGCACGAGGCGCACGAAATCGTCGTACGCCTGCGCATCGCCGACGCCCGTGCGCGGGAGGGGCTCGTCCGTCAGCGCGTGGCGCACCTCCGCCGGCATCGGGCGCCAGGCGGGCCGCGTCCGCACGTCCCGGAGGTAGTCCAGCGAGTCGTCGAGCATCCGGTGGGCCAGGGCACGGTAGGCCTCCCAGTCGGACGGGTCGAGCGGCGGGAGCGGGTCGGAGGGAGTCGTCATGCCGGAAACATGCGCGATCGCCGCCGGCCGGACGACATCCGGGGCCCGCGCGTCAGTCCCCGCGCATCGCGACCATCGGGGCCGTGCGTCCGGCACGGCGTGCGGGGAGCGAGGACGCGGCGAGTCCGGCTGCCGCGACGGCAAGCGCGGCGGTACCCCAGACCGGTGGGTCCATCGGGTCGAGGCCGAAGAGCACGGAGGACATGTACCGCGTGAGGGCCCACCCGAGGGCCAGTCCGATGAGGAGGGCCGGTACGAGCAGCGCCCCGCCGCTCCGCAGCACGTCACGCGCGAGGCGCGCCGGCGGCGCGCCCAGCGCCGCTCGCAGGCCGAACTCACGGCGGCGCTGCTCCACCGTGTAGTGCAGCAGCCCGAAGAGCCCGGCGACCGCGAGGACCAGCGCGACCGTGGCGAGCGCGGAGAAGAGCGCGAAGACGAAGCGCGGCCACCCTACGCTGGCCTGCATGACCTCCTGCATCGGGCGGACGCGCGCGATCGCGACACCCGGGTGAACCGCGCGCAAGGCGCGGTCGACCGCACCGGCGACCGCCATCGGGTCGTCGCTCACCGTCCGGACGACCAGGTAGAGCCCGGTCGCTCCCGGCTGCCGCTGGGCGAAGGTCCAGTACGCCTCCGGTCGCGGGCGCTCGACGGGTCCGAAGTTCCGGATGTCGCTCACCACTCCGATGATCTCCTGCGGCTCGTCGCCGATGAGGAACCGCTGGCCCAGCGGATCGCGGTCGCGGAAGTCCCGCGCGACGAGCGCCGCGTTGACCACCACCTTGGGTGGGCCGTCCGTCGCGACCATCTCGCGTGCGTCGGGAAGGCGACCGGCGAGCAGCCGCTGGCCGGTGGCAGCGAAGAATCCCGGCGTGATGTTGCGGGTCTCGACGAGCGGGCGCTGCGCGAGCGGCACGTCCGCACTCCCCTCGTAGCGCACCCACGCATTCCAGCCCCACTCCTGGTAGGGCAGTTGCGAGATGGCGCCGGCGGCGCGCACGCCCGGCAGCGCCGACACCGCCTCGAGTGCCGGCGCGAGGAACCGGTCGGCGGGCTCCCGGCCGGGGAAGTCGGTGGGGGAGACCCGCACGTGCAGCGTGAGCAGCCCGGCGGGCTCGAATCCCGGATCGCCGCGGATGATCCGCACGAAGCCCTTCAGCACGAGCCCCGCCGCGATCAGCAGTGCGAGCGCGAGGGCGCCCTCCGCCACGACGAGCGCACCGAGCGCGCGATGCTGATGGCGCCCGCCGGCGGCCTGCCCGCCCCGCAGCGCGTCGGCGGGGACCGTGCGCGCCGCCTGCCATGCCGGGGCGAGCGACCCCGCGAGCGCGGCGAGCAGCGAGACGCCGCCCGCGGCTGCGATCACGCGCAGGTCCACGCGCGCGTCCGCGAGCTGGACGATGCGCTCGGCACCGAGCAGGACGATGCCGCGCACCACCGCGATCGCGAGCGCGACGCCGAGTCCCCAGCCTCCGGCGGCGATGATCGCCGACTCGACGAGCACCGGCCGCATCACCTCCCATCGGGACGCGCCGAGGGCCGCGCGCACGGCGAGCTCCGCGCGTCGCCGGATGCCGCGCGCGAGCAGCAGGCTCGAGACGTTGAGCCCGGCGATGGCGAGGACCACGAGGGTGGAGACGAGGAGGAGCAGCAGCGGGGCGCGCAGCGTCACGCTCGCGTCGGCCGGCAGCGCGCGCACGTGGACGCTCGCGCCCTCCAGCGCCGGGAAGCGCTCGACGATCCCCGCGAAGCGTCGCTGGAGCGCCTGCTCGGCCGCCGCCGCGCTGACGCCCGGGGCCAGGCGGGCGACGGCGCGCAGGTAGTTGCTCGTGCGCGCCTCGCGATCGCGCGGCGTGAAGCGGATCGGCACCCAGAGGTCCCCATCGTAGATGCTCCCGGCGTTCGGGATCCGGAAGCGCGGCGGGAGGACCCCGACGATCTCGTGGGCGACGCCGTCGATCCGCAGCGGCGTGCCGATGACGCCCGGATTCGCGCCGAACTGCTCGCGCCAATAGTCGTGGCCGACGACGACGACGGGCGCGGAGCCGAGGTCGTCGTCGGCTGGCGTGAGGAGGCGACCGTGCTGCGCGGTCACGCCAAGCGTGCCGAACAGCGCGCCGGTGACGCGCACCGTGTGGACGGGCGCGATGCGGTCGCCGACGGCGACGAGCGACGAGGTGGAGGCGAAGGCGCCGAAGCCGGCCAGGGTGGGGTCCTCCGCGAGGTCGAGCGCATTCGGCGCGGAGTGCGGCTGGTCGAGCACGCCGCGCACGGAGCGGAAGACCGATACGAGGCGGTCCGGCTCGCGGAACGGCAGCGGCGCGAGCATCACGGCGTCCACGACGCTGAACACGGATGCGACGCTCGCGATGCCGAGGGCGAGGCAGAGCAGGCAGGCCGAGAAGAGGGCGGGCGTGCGCGCGAGCGCGCGCCAGCCGTGGCGGAGCTCGCGGCGCAGCGCGCCCGCCGGATGGCCTCCGCCCGCTGCCGCCGACGCGCGGTCGCCGCCCGGTCCGGCCGCGAGCAGCGACGGGGAGGTCAGCACGCGGAGCAGCTCACGCGCGCCGGCCGGCCGCTCCGCCGGATCCTTCGCGAGGCAGCGCAGCAGCAGGGCTTCGAGGGCAGGGGGGACATCGGCGCGCCTGGTGCGGATCGAGGGTGGTGCGTCCGACAGGTGCGCGCGGGCGAGCGCCGAGGGCGTGGCGCCATCGAACGGTGGCGCACCCGCGAGCAGCTCGTAGCCCACGACGCCGAGCGCATAGAGGTCCACGCGGTGGTCGGCGGCCGCGTCACCCGCGAACTGCTCCGGCGCCATGTAGCGCGGTGTCCCGAGCGAGTAGCCCTCGAGGGTGAGGTCGGTCGGCGTGCGCAGCGGGACGGGGCGGCCGGGGCCGCCGCGGCCCAGGGCCTTGGCGATCCCGAAGTCGGCGACGACCGCGGCGCGGCCGGTGAGGAGGATGTTGCCGGGCTTGATGTCGCGGTGGGCGACGCCGGCCGCATGCGCGCACTCGAGCGCCCGCGCGACGTCCGCGAGCACGGCGACCGCCTCGCGCACCGACAGCGGTCCGCGGCGCAGGCGGTCCGCGAGCGACTCGCCCCGCACGAGCGGCATCACGAAGTACGGCGTGTCGCCGACGGTGCCGGCGCTCAGGAGCGGGACGATGCCGGGATGCTGGAGCGTCGCGAGCACGGCGATCTCGCGCTCGAAGCGGTCGCGCGCCTCCCCGGTGGTCAGATGGCGCGCGATCCGCTTGATGACGACGCGCCGGTCGAGCTGGCGCTCGGTGCCGACGAGCAGCTCCGCCATGCCGCCGGCCCCGAGCGGTGCGAGGGCGTCGTAGCGGTCGGCGAGCGCCTCGGCGAAGGCGCGGAGTTCGACGTCGGCGATGGCGTGCGTCATGTCCCTGTGAGGGGGACGCAGGCCGGAGGGTTCGGATCGCGCCGACCGGCCGGGACGACCCGTCAGCGGCAGGGGATGGGCCGCATCGCCCGGTCCCGGCGTGCCGCGCCGCGGATGTTCAGATCAGCCCGGCGAGCATCGCGATGCCGCTGCCGAGGCCGATCGCCACGACGGCGCGCCGCACCCACGTCTGCCCCACGCGCTGCGCGAGCAGCGAGCCGCCGATGCCGCCCGCCGTCGCGCCGACGGCCATCGCGAGGGCGATCGGCCAGTGGACGATCCCGCTCGCGGCGAAGACGAGCACGGCGACGAGGTTCATCAGGCCGCCGCCCCAGTTCTTCAGGCCGTTCATCTGGTGGATGTTCGTGAGCCCCATCAGGCCGAGGGCCGCGAGCATCAGGATCCCGGCGCCCGCGCCGAAGTAGCCGCCGTAGACCCCGACGAGCAGCTGGTAGAGCAGGTAGGGTGCAGGCGGGGGGGCGAGCGTCCCGTCGGCGAGGGCGATCGAGCGGTGCGGCGCGTGCTCGCGGAGCAGCCGCAGCACGGGCTGCTGGAGCATGAAGAGCGCGGTCGCGCCGAGGATGAGCCAGGGGACGATCTGCTCGAACCGCCGCTCGGGGGTGCGGAGCAGGAGCAGCGCGCCGATCACGCCACCGAGGAGGCTGGGCACGGCCCACACGCGCGCCCAGCGCCGGGCGCCCCGCAGCTCGGCCCGGTACCCCCACATCGAGGCCATGGTGCCGGGCCAGAGCGCCACGGTGGACGTGGCGTTGGCGGCCACGGGCGGGACGCCGAGCGCGACGAGGGCCGGGAAGGTCACCAGGGTGCCGCCGCCGGCGACGGCGTTGATGGCCGCGCCAGCCGCCGCCGCGAGGGCGACCAGGGGGAGGAGCAGGGGGGAGTCCAATGCCGGGGTGGGGGTCTGCGTAAGAATAGCCGAGACTGCTGGAACGGGGCACTTCGCCGACGCTCCGCGGCTATCTTTCACACAGGATCCGGCCGGCGCCGGATCCCACGGCCGGCGCGCTGCCACGGCCGCGATCACCCCCCTCTGCAGGTACCATCCGATGGCTGACGCGACGACGCCCCCCGCGGGCCCGCATCTCGAGATCAAGGACTCGCGCACGGGGAAGGTCTACTACGCCCCGATCACCGACGAGACGATCCGCACCGCCGACCTGAAGCAGATCAAGGTGAATCCCGACGACTTCGGGATCATGGGCTACGACCCGGCGTTCATGAACACCGCGTCGTGCCGCTCGGCCATCACGTTCATCGACGGCGACAAGGGCATCCTGCGCTACCGCGGGATCCCGATCGAGCAGCTCGCCGAGAAGTCGAACTTCCTCGAGGTGGCGTGGCTGCTGCGCAAGGGCGAGCTGCCGACGCAGAAGGAGTACGACGAGTTCCAGTACCACATCACGTACCACACGTACGTGCACGAGAACATCAAGCGCTTCATGGAGGGCTTCCGCTACGACGCCCATCCGATGGCGATGCTGACGGCCGGCGTCGCGGCGCTGTCGTCCTTCTATCCGACCTCGAAGGACATCCACAACGAGAAGGAGCGCGACATCGCGTTCATCCGCCTGCTCGCGAAGATGCCGACGCTGGCGGCCTTCGCGTACCGGCACGTGAAGGGGCTGCCGTACGTCTATCCCGACAACTCGCTGTCCTACGCCGAGAACTTCCTCTCGATGATCGCGCGGATGTCGGAGCCGAAGTACGAGGCGAACCCGGTCTACGCGCGGGCGATCGACATCCTGTTCATCCTGCACGCGGACCACGAGCAGAACTGCTCGACCAACGCGGTCCGCGCGGTGGGTTCGTCGCACGTGGACCCGTACTCGGCGGTCGCGGCCGGCGTGGCGGCGCTGTACGGCCCGCTGCACGGCGGGGCCAACGAGGCGGTGCTCCGGATGCTCGAGGAGATCGGCGATGTCAAGAACATCCCGGCCTTCATCGACCAGGTGAAGAGCGGCAAGGGCGCGGCGCGCCTGATGGGCTTCGGCCACCGCGTGTACAAGAGCTACGACCCGCGCGCGAAGATCGTGAAGTCCCTCTGCGACGACGTGCTCCGCGTCGCCGGGCTCACGAAGGACATGGAGATCGCGCTCGAGCTCGAGCGGATCGCGCTGTCGGACGACTACTTCATCTCGCGCAAGCTCTACCCGAACGTGGACTTCTACACCGGGCTGATCTACCGCGCGATGCACTTCCCGACCGACTACTTCACGGTGCTCTTCGCGATCGCCCGCACCGCGGGGTGGATGTCGCAGTGGGAGGAGCTGCTGCTCGACAAGGAGCAGAAGATCGCCCGCCCGCGCCAGATCTACACCGGCTTCGCGGAGCGGCCGTACACCTCGAAGGTGGATCTCACGCACAAGATCAAGAAGTGAGCCGGTGACGGGGGATGTGTCGGAAGGGGGCGCGGCCAGGTGGCCGCGCCCCCTTCCGATTTCCCGGTCCGCCGGCCACCGTGCGGCATGGGCTCCGTCCAGACCCGACCGTGACGAGCTCCGCTGGCGGCCGCTGCGCCGTGGCGGCGCTGGTCCTGGCCGTTGCCGTGGCCCCCGCCCTCGCTGCCCAGGAGGTCGCTGGGCGCCTGCTCCGCGAGGACGGCGTGACGCCGGCGTCCGGCGTGCTCGTGCGAGTCGTGCGCGCGTCGGACGGGCGCACGGTCACCACCGTCACCACCTCGGCCACCGGCGAGTACCGTGCAGCGGTGGGCGTGGACTCGGTGCGGCTGTTCGCGCTCCGCGTCGGCATGCGTCCCGTCGAGCTCGGTGCGCTTCGCCTGCGGACCGGTGAGCGCCGCGAGCTGGCGGGCGTGCTAGCGTCCGAGGTGTTCGAACTGCCGGCCGTCCGGTCGCGCGCGCGGGACCGCTGCGGGCCGCGCGAGGGGCCCGAGGCGCGCCTCGCCGCGAGCGCCTTCGAGCAGGCGCGAACCGCGCTCGAGCTCGTCCGCGCCGCGGGAGGCGACACCACGCGGCGCGCGCGTGTGCGCACGGTCCGCACCCGCTGGTCCGCAGGAGAGGAGCGCGTGCTCGAGGTGCGCCGGCGCGAGGTCGAGACCGGTCGCCTGGAGCTCGCGTTCACCCCTGCCGACACGCTGTACGACAGCGGCTTCGTGAGGCAGGCCCGCGACGGCACGACCACCTATCGCGCACCCGGCCTCGACTTCTTCATCCATCCCCGATTCCTCGAGGAGCATTGCATCGTCCTCGTCGGTTCGCCCGACGGTGACGAGACCCGCGTCGGCATCGGGTACCGACCGTCACGGACGCGTCGCGGCGTCGTGCAGGTCGAGGGCGTGCTGTGGCTGCAGCGCGCTGGCGCGGAGCTCGAGCGCGTGGAATTCGCATATGCCGGCCTGCCGGGTCTCGAGACGTCGGTCCGGCCCGGGGGATGGCTCGAGTTCGTCGCGCTCGCGAGCGATCGGTGGGCGCTGGTGCGGTGGGAGATCCGGATGCCTCGCGTCGGCGAGGCGCTCGTGCTGTCGCGGCGCCGCTCCGACGACGTCCTGTTCCGGGAGATCACCGAGGTCGCGACCACCGCGGGGGAGGTGCTCGAGATCACGGGTGCCACCGGCCTCGACTTCTCCGCCGCGGCCATCGACTCCGTGGACGCGGATGGTGCGCTGGTGCTGCACGCCGATCATCCTCCTCCGTCAGCCGCGCCCTGCGAGGCGACGGACGGACAGGCCTTGCTGCATGGACGCGTGGAGATCCTGCGGTCCGGGGACTGGGCGCCCGGCACGGGTGTCCTGTCGTGGCGCCGGCCACATGATGCCGCCGATCGAGGGGAGGTCCCGCTCGCGGGGGACGGGCGATTCCGGATGTGTGGCGTGCCGACCGGCCTTCCCATACGGATCGCGCTGCGGACCGGGGATGGCGGTGTCGCCGTGCTCATGGTGCGCGTCCCACGCGAGCGGACCGTGGGGCGGCTCGTCCTGCGGTTCAGCGCGGAGGAGTAGGCGCGCGCGGCCCGACATCGCAGGGCCCGCCGCGGGACCGTTCGCGGACCGCCGACTCCGGGGTCAGCGGCCCTCGCGGCTCCGACACACCGTGCGCACCGGACACCCACCGCACCGCTTCACCCGCGCCGTGCAGACCAGCGCACCGAGCTCCATCAGTGCCTGGTTGTGCGTCCAGGTCGCGGTGCCGGTGCGCGGGAGCGTCGCCTCGGCGATCGCCCAGATGTGCTTCTGGTCGCGCGGCCGCTTGGGATGGAGCCGCGGCGCGAAGACGCGCGTGAGCACGCGCGCGACATTGGTGTCCACGAGCGCCGCGCGGCGCTCGAAGGCGAAGGTCGCGACCGCGCCCGCGGTGTAGGCGCCGATGCCGGGGAGGCGCCGCAGCGACTCAGGCTCGGCTGGCAGGAGCGCCGCGGTTGCCGCGTCCGCGCGCACGCGATGCCCGGCGTCCGCGGCCTCCGGAGGCGCGTCGCCCCACGCGCGGGGTCCCTCGCGCACCACCGCCCGAGAGAGCTTGTGCAGGTTCCGCGCGCGGGCGTAGTAGCCGAGGCCGGCCCACGCCTCCAGCACCTGCGACTCGCGCGCGGCCGCGAGGTCGTGGAGCGTGGGGAAGCGCTCGAGGAATCGTCGCCAGAACTCGAGCACGCGCGACACCTGCGTCTGCTGGAGCATCAGCTCCGACACGAGGATGTGGTACGGGTCGCGTGTGCGGCGCCACGGGAGGTCGCGCGCGTTCCGCCGGTACCACGCGCGGAGCCGCCGGCCGAACTCGCGGAGCTCCGCGGCATCGAGCCGCGGGCTGGCGCGGCGCGGGCGGCGCCGCGGGCCGCGCCGCGTGCCGACGTTCAGTGCGGCTCCCACGTCGGCGTCGCCGAGAAGAGCCCGCCTTCCACGATGAGCTCGCGCGCCAGCAGCAGGCCGAACGCGATGCTCAGCGTCCCGGCGGCGAGGCGGATGCCGGTCTGCAGCCGCTCGACCCGCGCGCCCACGTAGAGCGCCGGCGCGGCGAGGATCACCGTCACGGCCACCATCCCGGCGACCGTGCCGAGCCCGAAGACCAGCAGGTAGGCGAGCGCGGCGGCGGTGCCGCGGATCGTCGCGAGCACGAGGAGCGCCACCGCGGCGGAGCCGGCCAGGCCGTGCACGAGACCCACGAGGAACGGGCGCACGGCCGGGCGCTCCGCCGGCGCATCGGTCCGCGCGCGCAGGTTCGTGTACCCGAGGAGGATCAGCATGAGCGCGACCGCGAACTCGAGCGCGAGCCCGAGGCGCGGCGGGATCACCAGCCTGAACGCGACGATCGCGCCGCCCACCACGAGCAACGTCAGCGTGTGGCCGATGCCCCAGAGCGCCCCGACCCACGCCGCACGCCCGAGCTTCCGCTCGCGCGCCACGATCGCCGTCACCGCCACGACATGGTCCGCGTCGGTGGCGTGGCGGAGCCCGAGGAGCGCGCCGAGCGCGATGGCGGTGAGGGCGTCGGGGAGCACGGCGGAAACCTAACGGCGGGGGCGCACCGCGGCGCCCGGGTCGCCCTCAGCGGCGCGCGTCGTACGCGCTGAAGTGCGCCACGAGCATCCGCTTCGCCTCGGCGATCGCCGCGTCGCGGACCGCGGGCTCGAGCCGGCAGGCGAGCTGCATCTGCGCATGCACCGTCGCCACCGACACCATCGCCGACACCTGACGCTCGGCCGGCGTGGACCGCGGGTAACGGAGCGCGAGGAACTTGGTCACGTGCCCCACGAGCGCCGAGTTCATGGTGTCCTTCACGGCCGGGCAGTGGCGCATCACGGCTTCCTGCACCGCCGGGAACGCCGGTGTCCCGAGCACGAAGCGCAGCTGCGCCGAGAGCACCCGCTCGAAGAGCTCCTCGGCCGGGATGTGCGCCAGCTCGAGGGGCATGGCCTCCTCGTTGGTGCGGCTCACGAGCTCGGAATACCGGACCCCGAGGGCCTCGACGATGGCGTCCTTGTTCGGGAAGAAGTGGTAGAGCGACCCCACGCTCGATCCCGCCCGGTCCGCGATCGCCTGCATGGACGCCCCCTCCACCCCCACCTCGGCGAACACCGTCTCGGCGGCATCGAGGATCTGCTCGACCCGGCGCTGCCCACGCTCCTGCTGGGGGGCGCGGGCGGCCATTGGGGTCGCGGCCTCTGGCATCGGCGTGGGGGTCGGCGTCATGGCTGGAAAATAGAGGAGAACGACTAGTATTGACAAGTAGAGGAAACCCTCTAATACTGTACCTCGTACTAGAGGCATGTCTCTAGAAATGACTTCATTCCCTGAGCGGAATGCGGTCGCCACCCACTCTCCGCGGTTCCGATGCCCCGCCGCAGAATCCTCCCAGCGCTCCTCGCCCTGACGCTGCCGCTCGCCGCCCGCGCCCAGTCGCGCGCGCTCGACGGCTATGTCGCCGAGGGGCTCCGCCAGAACCTCACCCTCCGGCAGCAGGCGATGGCCACCGAACGCTCCGCCGCGGCCGTCCGGGAGGCGCGCGGCAACTTCCTCCCGAGCGCGACCCTCAATGCCCGCTACACGAACTTCAGCGGCAGTGGCGTCGATTTCGGCCAGTTCATCAATCCGGTCTTCGCGACGCTGAACCAGTTGACGGGGACGAACCAGTTCCCGACCGACGTGAACGTGCGGCTCCCGCTGCGACAGGAGACGACGGTCCGTCTCGCCCAGCCCGTCTTCCAGCCGGCGATCCTGTTCGGCGTGCGGGCCGCGGACGCCGCGCGCGACGCGCAGGTCGCGACGCAGGAGGCGACGGCGGTCGCGGTGGCCGCCGAGATCCGCGGGGCCTACCTGCAGCACGCGAAGGCGCGCCGCCTCGCCGAGCTGCGCGCGGCGACCCGTGCCTTGCTCGAGGAGCAGGTACGCGTGATGACGCGACTCATCGAGGCCGGCCGCGCGACGCCTGATGCGCTCTCGCGTGCGCGCGCCGAGCTCAGCGAGGCGATCCAGCTGCAGGCGGAGGCGGAGCAGCTCGTCCAGGCGTCGGCGCAGGCCTTCAACCTGATGCTCGCCCGGCCGCTCACCGATGCGATCGTCCTCGACGGCGACACGCTCGGATTCGGCGAGCTCCCGTCGCTCGAGGCCGCGATCGACGCTGGCGGGGCGCGTCGCCCGGAGCTGCGTGCGCTGGGGGCCGCCGAGCGCGCCGCCACCGCGCAGCGCCGCGCGGTGCAGTCGAACCACCTGCCGACCCTTGCCGTCGCGCTCGACTACGGCTTCCAGGGGAACGAGTACCGCTTCACCGCCGAGGACGACTTCACCTCGGTCTCGCTGGTCGCGAGCTGGAGCCTCTTCAATGGCGGCAAGGATGCGGCGCGCGCGGAGCAGGCGCGCTACGAGGCGCGGCGCCTCGCGCTGCAGGGGGACGAGGCGCGGCGCGGCGTCGAGCTGCAGGTGCGGCTCGCGTGGCAGGCGGCGGTCGTCGCCCGCACGGCGATCCGCACTGCCGAGGACCAGCGCGCGGCCGCCGTGCGGACGCACGAGCTCGTGTCCCGCCGCGCCGAGGAGGGCCTCGCGTCGCCACTCGAGCTGAGCCAGGCGCGCACCCAGATGACCGCGGCGGAGCTCAACGCCGTGCTGACCACCTACGACTACTACCTGCGGCGCGTCGAGCTCGATCGCGCGGCCGCGCTCTACCCGAGGGCCATGCCGTGAGTCGCCGACCCGTGCACCTCCACTCCAGCGTGCCGGCCCGTGCCGCGCGCGCGCGCGCCGCTGGCGCCTCCCTCCTCGCGTTCCTCGCGCTCGCGGCCTGCGGCGGGGCCGACGTGGCGCCGGCCGCCGAGGCGGTCACCGCCATCCCGGTACGCATCGCGACGCCGGAGTTCCGCCGCGACCTGCCGGCGATCGTGCTGACCGGACCGCTCGGCGCGAAGGAGGAGGTGCCGCTCGCCTTCAAGATCGGCGGCGTCGTCACGCGCGTCGCGGTCGAGGTCGGCGATCAGGTGACCGAGAATGCGGTGCTCGCCGAGCTCTCGCTCGCCGAGATCGACGGCCAGGTGCTCGCGGCGCGCGAGGGGCTCGCGAAGGCGCGGCGGGACCTCGCGCGCGCCGAGAAGCTGTACGCCGATTCCGTGGTGACGCTGAGCCAGCTCGAGGATGCCCGCACGCAGCGCGACGTCGCCGAGGCACAGGCGACGGCGGCGGAGTTCAACCGGCAGTATGCGGTGATCCGCGCCCCCGCCACGGGGACGGTGCTGCGCCGGCAGCTCGAGGCAGGTCAGCTCGTGGGCGCCGGGATGCCGGTGCTCGTGTTGCGCACCGACCGGAAGGGGCTTGTGCTGCGGGCGGCGGCCCCCGATCGCGATGCGGTGCGGATCCGTGAGGGAGAGGCCGCTGCCGTCGAGTTCGATGCCTTCCCGGGCGAGCGGTTCCGCGGGTCGATCGAGCGCATCGGCGTCGCCGCGAACCCGATGACCGGCACCTATGAGGTGGAGGTCGCGGTGGAGCCGGCGCGCGGGCGCCGGCTGGTGAGCGGCCTCATCGGCCGGGCGACGCTCCGGCCGCGCGCCGCCTCGCCGCTGCCGTTCATCCCCGCCGAGGCGCTGCTGGAGGTGAGCGGCAGCGCGGCCACGGTGTTCGTGCTCGACGCGGACGGCGCGACCGTCCGGCGCCGCGCGGTGCGCGTGGCGTTCCTCGACGGCGCCTCGGCCGCGATCGCCGACGGCCTGGACGCCGCGGCACGCGTCGTCACCGCCGGGGCGACCCGCGTGGCCGACGGCACGAAGGTGACCGTGGTGACGGGCACGCCGGCATCGCCGTCGGCGCCGGAGCGTGCCCCGTGAAGGTCGCCGCGTTCTCCGTCCGGAACCGCCAGTTCACGCTGGTGGCCTTCTTCGCGATGCTGGCGATGGGGGCCTACTCGATCCTCTCGATCCCGCGGGCCGAGGATCCCTCATTCCCGCTGCCGCTCTACCCGATCATCGTCGTCTACCCGGGCGCCAACCCGACCGACCTCGAGCAGCTCGTCGTGGACCCGATCGAGGACCGCATCCGCGCCCTCGATGACCTCGTGAGCCTCAAGACGAGCATCGAGGACGGGCTCGCGGCGATCCTCCCGGAGTTCGATGTCGCGGTGGATGCCGACCGGAAGTACGACGAGGTGGTGCGCGAGATCAACGCGTTGCGCGCCACGCTCCCGCAGGACCTCGCACGGCTCGAAGTGAAGAAGATCTCGCCGACCGACGTGAACGTGGCGCAGTTCGCGCTCGTCTCCGAGACGGCTCCGTACGCCGAGCTCGACAAGCATGCACGCGCCCTGCGGGACGAGCTGGCGCGCCTGCCGGGCGTGAAGGCCTCCGAGACGTGGGGCTACCCTGACCGCGAGGTGCGCGTCGCGGTGGACGCCGGCCGCCTGGCCGAGCTGCGGATCCCCCTCACGACGGTGCTGCAGGCGATCGGCGGCGAGAGCGTCAACATCCCGGGCGGGAGCGTGGACGCCGGGCGCCGCCGGTTCAACGTGCGGACCAGCGGCAGCTACCGCTCGCTCGACGAGGTGCGCGAGACGGTCATCGGCGGGGCGCCCGGCGCGACGGTGCGCGTCGGCGACGTCGCGGACGTCACGTGGGACTACGAGGAGCTGACCTCGTCGGCACGGCTCGACGGGAAGCGGGCGGTCTGGGTGGTGGCGAACATCCAGGACCGGCAGAACATCATGGCGGTGCGCGACCGGATCTGGGCGGCGGGCGACGCGTACCAGCGCGAGCTCCCGGCGGCGATCGCGCTCGAGCGTCCGTTCGACCAGTCGGCGAACGTGCGGATGCGGCTCTCCCGCCTCGGCACCGATTTCCTGCTGGCGATCCTCCTCGTGCTGCTCACGCTCCTGCCGCTCGGGTTCCGGGCATCGGGCATCGTGATGGTGAGCATCCCGCTCTCGCTCGCGATCGGCGTCACCGCCCTGAAGGCGGTCGGCTACACGATCAACCAGCTCTCGATCGTCGGGTTCGTGATCGCACTCGGCCTCCTGGTGGACGACTCGATCGTGGTGATCGAGAACATCGCCCGGTTCCTGCGCGAGGGACGGTCGCGTGCCGAGGCGGCGATCGAGGCGACGCAGCAGATCTTCGTGGCGGTGCTCGGCACCACCGCCACGCTCATCTTCGCGTTCCTGCCGGTGATGATGCTGCCCGGCACGGCGGGGAAGTTCATCCGCTCGATGCCGACGGCGGTGGTGCTGACGATCCTCGCGTCGCTGCTCGTCTCGCTGACGATGATCCCCTTCCTCGCCAGCCTCTTCCTCAAGGAGGAGGAGGATGAGCACGGCAACGTCTTCCTGCGGGCGCTGAACCGCGGCATCGACCTCACGTACGGCCGTTGGCTGCACCGGGCGCTCGCGTACCCGTGGCGGACGCTCGCCGTGGCCGTGGTGCTGTTCGCGGGCGCGGTGGCGCTCGTACCGTCGATCGGCTTCTCGCTCTTCCCCAAGGCCGGCACGCCGCAGTTCCTCGTGACCGTCGCGGCGCCGGACGGGTCGTCGCTCGCCGTGACCGACTCCGCGGTGCGCGTGGCCGAGCGCGCGGTGATGGCGCGGCCCGAGGTGCGGGCGACGTACGCCAACGTCGGCCGCGGCAACCCGAAGATCTACTACAACATCAACTCGCAGTCGGAGCGCACCACGTACGGCGAACTGTTCGTGCTCCTGCACGACTACGACGCCGAGCGCACGCCGGCGATGCTCGACACCCTGCGTGCGGCGTTCGACGCGTATCCCGACGCGCGGATCGAGGTGAAGGAGTTCGAGAACGGCCCGCCGATCGACGCACCGATCGAGATCCGCGTGCGCGGCGAGGACCTCGACTCGCTCCGCGCGATCGCGGCGCGGCTGGAGGCGCTGATCGCCGCCGAGCCGGGGACGCGCGACGTGGTGAACCCGCTGCGCGTGAGCCGCACCGACCTCGCGCTCCGGCTCGATCGCGCGAAGGCCGGCCTCCTCGGCGTGCCGACGGCCGAGATCGACCGCACCGTCCGCTTCGGCCTCGCGGGGCTGCCCGCCGGCCGGATCCGCGACTCCGACGGCGAGGAGTACCCGGTCACGCTCCGGCTCCCCGGCGCGGCGCGGAAGGACGCCAGTGCGCTCGACCGGCTGTTCGTCTCGTCGGTCACGGGCGCGCAGGTGCCCCTCCGCCAGCTCGCCGCCTTCGACTTCCAGGCCTCGGCGCCGCTCATCCAGCACTGGGACGGGCAGCGGGCGGTCACGGTGACCTCGCAGGTGCGCACCGGCTACAATACCGACCGCGTGACGCGGGCGATCCTGGCTCGGCTCGACTCCTTCCCGCTGCCCAGCGGATACCGGATCGAGGCGGCGGGCGAGATCGCGAGCCGGGAGTCGAGCTTCGGCGGGCTCGGCAATGCGATCCTCATCGCGACGTTCGGCATCCTCGCGATCCTCGTGCTCGAGTTCCGCACCTTCCGCGGGATGCTCATCGTCTCGAGCGTGATCCCCCTCGGGGTGATCGGGGGGCTCGTCGGGCTCTGGTCCACCGGCTACACGCTCAGCTTCACCGCGGTGATCGGCTTCGTGGCGCTCATCGGCATCGAGATCAAGAACTCGATCCTGCTGGTGGATTTCACGAACCAGCTGCGCGAGCAGGGCCTCGGCCTCCGAGAGGCGATCGAGAAGGCCGGCCGCATCCGCTTCGTCCCGATCGTGCTGACCTCGGCGACCGCGATCGGCGGCCTGCTGCCGCTCGCCGTGCAGGGGAGTTCGCTCTATTCGCCACTGGCGGTGGTGATCATCGGCGGGCTGGTGAGCTCGACCCTGCTGTCGCGGCTCGTGACCCCCGTGCTGTACGAGCTGCTGCCGCCGATGCCGCAGGATGTGGGGGCGCCGGCCGCCGACGCGCGCCCGGCACCGCTGCCGGCCGTGTGACCTGGAGCACCAAGGCGACGCGGGCACGGTCCGTCCGGACGGTGCGCCGCTGGCGTCCGGGGCCGGACCGCACAGATTTCCGTCCGTGCGCGCGCGATCCGTCCTTCGACACGGCCTTGCCGTTCTGTTCCTCGCGGTGGTGCCGGGTGCCGCCGACGCACAGGGCGAACGCGCGGCCGACTCCGTCCGTGCGAAGGAGATCCACGATCGCGCGATCAGCGACCTGCAGGCGGCGCGCTACGACAGCGCGATCGTGCGGTTCCGTGAGGCGATCCGCATCCGGGCCACGATCGGCGACTCCGTCGGGCTGGCTCGGTCGCTGAACAGCATCGGCACCGCGAACTTCCAGGTCGGCCAGTACGAACTGGCGATCGACCGCTTCGTGAGTTCGCTTGCGATCCGGCGTGCCCTCGCCGATTCCGCGGGGATGGCCCGCGTGCTGACGAACCTCGGGGCCACCTATCAGGACCTGAACCAGACGACGCGCGCCCTCGAGACGGTCCGCGAGGCGGTCGCGCTCGCCGAGCGCGGCGGCGACCGCCTCGTGCTCGCCTACGCGCTGACGACGCTCGCGGCGCTGACCAGCGAGCAGGGGGACCAACCGGGGGCGATGGCGCTCATCGGCCGTGCCCGCGAGCTGTACCGTCCCTCGCAGGGGCTCGGCACGGTGCAGGACTCGATCGAGGGCTGGCGGTTCACGACCCGGCCGCTCGGGCTCGCGCTCGTGCGGTCCGGCGCCGCCGACCGTGGCCTGCCGATGCTCGAGGCGCTGGTGGACAGCATGGCCGCGTCGCCCGGGGCGACGCGCGGGGAGGCGTGGGCCCGGATCACGCTCGGCGAGGCCTATGCCACGCTGGGGCGCCTCGACGATGCGCGGACGCAGTACGAGCGGGGCCTCGCGATCACGCGCCCGTCCTCGCAGCGCCCGCTGGCGCTGCAGGCGCTCCGCGACCTCGGCGACGTGGAGACGCGGGCCGGCAGGCCGGCGGTCGCGCTCGCGCACCTCCACGGCTACCTCGCGCTGCGCGACACGCTCTTCAGCGAGGTCGCGCTCCAGCGGCTCGCCTCAGCGGAGTCGCGCCTCGAGATGGATCGGCTGGTCGAGGCCGGCCGGTCGCAGGAGGCGCGGATCGCGCGGCAGCGCGTCATCGCCGCCCTCGGTGCCGTGATCCTCGTGCTCGCCGGCATCGCCGTCGCCCTGCTGGTCCACTACAATCGGCTCGGGCGCCGCCGCGAGGCCGAGCTCGCGCGCACGAACGCCGAGCTGCGCACGGCGCTCGATGACGTGCGGACCCTGTCGGGGCTCATCCCCATCTGCGCGAACTGCAAGAACGTGCGCGACGACCGTGGCTACTGGGAGGCGGTGGAGACCTACGTCACCAACCGCTCCGACGCGATGTTCTCGCACAGCATCTGCCCGAACTGCGGGCCGAAGCTCTACGGCGACGAGTGGCATCAGCACACCGGTGAGGCGCCGCATCCCTGAACGCCGCGCTGGCGGGCGGTCCCGGCTGCGCCGTCAGCGCACCGTGCGGGTCTTCCGCTTCAGGAAATCCATCAGGATGAACTGCCCGAGCGTCATGGTGTTCGTGAAGTAGGCCCGCCCGCGCGTGATCGCGCTGACCATCTTCACGAACTCCACCAGCGCGCGGTCGCGCGCGAGCATGAAGGTGTTCACCGGAATCCCCGACTTCCGGCAGGCCGCCACCTCGGTGAGCGTCTCCTGCAGCACGAACGCGTCGAGCCCCATCGAGTTCTTGTAGATCCGGCCGTCGGGCATCGTCAGGGCGCTCGGCTTCCCGTCGGTGATCATCACGATCTGGCGCATGTCCTTCCGCTGCGCCATCAGGATCCGACGGGCCAGCTTGAGCCCCTCGGCGGTGTTGGTGTGGTAGGGGCCCACCTGCGCCTTCGCCAGCGCGCCCATCGGGATCTCCTCCGCCGAATCGTGGAAGAGCACCACCTTGATGGTGTCGCCGGGGAACTGCGTGCGGATGAGGTGCGTCAGGGCGAGCGCGACCTTCTTCGCCGGCGTGAAGCGGTCCTCGCCGTAGAGGATCATCGAGTGCGAGCAGTCGAGCATCAGCACGGTCGCGCAGCTCGACCGGTACTCGCTCTGGCGCACCATCAGGTCGCCGTAGTCGAGGTCCATCGGGACGTCGAGCGAGCCGGTGCGCAGCATCGCGTTCCGCAGCGTCTCGGTCACGTCGAGGTTGAGCGCGTCGCCGAACTCATACGGCTTGCTCCACGCGTCCGCCTCGATGCCGGTCGCGAGCCATGGCGTGTCGTGGGATCCGAAGCTCGACCTGCCGATGCCGCCGAGGATGCCCCGCAGCGACTTGTAGCCGAGGAAGTCGATGCCCTTCGACGTGAGGTCGAACTGCACGTCCTGCGCGGCCGCCTGCGCGAGGCCGCCCGGGCCGAAGACGGACTGGTGCCCCGCCGGCGCCTGCGGCGCCTGGTCGGTCTTGAGGAACCCCTCGGCGATCAGGCGCTGCACGATGTCGTCGAGGAGCTTCGACAGCTTGGCCTCGGAGACCTCGTCACCGTCACCGCGGAGCGCCTCGAGCATCTCCGGCGTGAACTGGCCGCTCTGGATCAGCGCGTCGAGGATCGCCTGCTTGAGCGCCGAGAGCGAGCGGTCGGCGTCCTCGCCGGTCTCGCCCCAGTACGGATGGTGCTGCGCGCCGCCCGCGAACCCCGACTGCAGGAGGAAGTCCGCGAGGCCGTCGAGCAGCGCCTGCAGGTCCACCGCGTCGGCGGATTCAGGGCTGAAGCGCTTGTAGGTGTGGAATCGCATGGACGCGCCTCCTTACCGGCCCAACACGAGGAGTGTCAGGTAGGTTCCGTACGCCGCCACCAGGACGCCGCCCTCCGCGCGGCTCACGGTGAACCGGCTCCGCATCATCGGGAAGAGCGCCAGGGAGAGCCCGAGCATCCAGACGAAGTCGGACCGCAGCATCGCGTCCGAGACGACGATCGGCCGGAGGAGGGCGCTGGTCCCGAGGATCCCGAGGATGTTGAAGATGTTCGAACCGATCACGTTGCCGAGGGCGATCTCGCCCTCGCCGCGGCGCGCCGCCATGAGCGAGGTCGCCGCCTCCGGCGCCCCGGTCCCGGCGGCGACGATGGTGAGGCCGATGATCCGCTCGGTGAGCCCCGCGGCGCGCGCCAGTGTGACCGCGCCCCGCAGGAGGACCTCGCCGCCGACCACGAGCATGGCGACCCCGACGGCGATGAGCAGCAGCGCCCGGCCGAGCGGCGCGTCGCCGTCCAGGACCTCCTTGCGCTCCACCTGCTCCGCCAGGTCCGCCGCCTCCTCGCCCGTCACCTCGGTCCGGCCGATCCGGACGAGATACGCCGTGAAGAGGCCGATCGCCACGACGAAGAATGTGCCTTCCAGGCGGTCCAGCCTCCCGTCCCGGGCCAGCAGCAGCAGCTGGAAGCTGGCGAGGAACATGAACGGCCACTCGAGCCGCACCGCCCCGGCGTGCACGCGCATCGGCCGCACCAGTGCGGTCAGCCCCAGCACCGCGCCGATGTTGAAGATGTTCGAGCCGACGACGTTGCCGACGCCGAGGTCCGCCGCGCCGCGCAGCGACGACGCGACGCTGACGGTCAGCTCGGGAAGCGACGTGCCCATCGACACGATCGTCAGGCCGATGACGGCCGGCGAGATGCGCATGCGGCGGGCCACCGTGACCGCACCGCGCACCAGGAGGTCGGCGCCCGATCCGAGGATCGCGATGCCGATCACCACGAGACCGAACGGGAGGAGGAGGGCCATGCCCGAAATCAAGCGCAGGGGCGGCGAGCCGCCAGCCGTGGATGCCGGCTCGCGGCGAGCCTAGCCGACCGACTCGCGATCCATGTCCACGGCGAGCTCCGTCAGCACAGCGACGACGAGACGGACCTCCTCCGGTGACCGTGCCCCGAGCGACCGCAGCACCGATCCTTCGATCGTGTCCGGGTCGTGCCGTCGATAGCGTTCGCCCTGCGGCGTGACTCGGATCTGCACGCGGCGCCGGTCGTTCGGATCATATTCGCGCGCCAGCAGGTCCATCGCCTCGAGCCGACCGAGCGCCGAGGAGAGGGTGCCCGGGTCCACGTGGAGCAGCTGCGCGAGCCGGCCCGCCGAGAGGCCGGGGTTCTCGCCCACGAGCCGCAGGATGATGCGCTGGGAACCGGTCACGCCGAGGTCGCGCTGCATGCGCCGGGACCGGCGCTCCATGGCGTGGTTCAGGCGCCAGAGCAGGCGCAGGAACTCGAGGCTGGGGTCGGGCTCCTGCTCCGCACGGATGGGTGGCTCGACGACCGGTTCCGGCGGACGTGCCGAGGTGGGCCTCGGCGAGAGGGTCGGATGTCGCATGGTCGCTATCTAGCACGCGGTACTTGGAATTCCAAGTATCCGCCCGGGATACCTTTCGGGCACCCGATGGCCGCCGCGTCCCCGCCCCGCCCCCGCAACCCGTTCCGGCTCCTCGCGACCTACCGGAACTTCCGGCTGTTCTGGGTGGGGCAGACCATCTCGCTCGTCGGCTCCTGGATGCAGACCGTCGCGGTGGGGTGGACGGCCCTGGAGCTGACGAACGACCCGTTCATGGTCGGGCTCGTCTCCGCGGCGAACACCTTCCCGATCCTGCTCCTCTCGCTGCCCGGCGGCCTGGTCGCGGACCGCAACAGCAAGCTTCGCGTGGTGCGCCTCGCGCAGTTCCTGATGCTCGGGGAGGCGGCGGCGTTGTGGGCCCTCGCGGCCACCGGGCACCTGACCATCGGATGGCTCATCGCGCTGGCGCTCGTGGGCGGCGTGCTCGGCGCGTTCGAGATCCCGGCCCGCCAGAGCCTCATGGTCGAGCTGGTGGGGAAGGCCGACCTCGCGCCGGCGATCGGGCTCAACTCGATGGGCTTCAACCTCGCGCGGGTGCTCGGACCGAGCGTCGCCGCGCTGGTGATCGCCCGGCTCGGTGTCGCGTGGACGTTCGGCCTGAATGCGCTCAGCTACCTCGCGGTGCTGCTCGGCCTCGCGCTGATCCGACTCGAGGAGCGCCGCGCGGCCGTCCGTCCGGGCGAGAGCGCGCTCGACGGCATGCGCGACGCGGTGCGCCACGTCCGCGCGACGGAGCCGCTCCCGATCCTGCTGGCCATCGCCACCATCTTCTCGGTGCTCGGCGTGCCGATCATCACCCTGCTGCCGGTCGTCGCGCGCGACCAGCTGCACCTCACCGCCGACGGCTACGGCGGGCTGATGGCCATGCTCGGCCTCGGCGCGGTCGCCGGGGCGCTGTCCATCGCGGCGACTGGAGGCGGGGTGGAGCGCGGCCGGCTCTTCCGGCGCGCCAGCTTCGCATTCCCGCTGTTGCTGATCGTCTTCGGCTTCGTGCACACGCCGTGGGTGAACGGCCTCCTGCTCCTTGCGATCGGCTTCACGATGATCCTCAACAACGCGCTCGTGAACGCGCGGTTGCAGGAGCTCGTGCCGGACGCGCTCCGGGGGCGCGTGCTCTCGCTCTACGTGATGGTGTACGTCGGCGGATCCCCGATCGGGAGCTTCGTCGGCGGATGGGTCGCGCGGCAGTGGGGGGTGGACTGGGCCATCGGCGGCGGCGCGGCGCTCATGCTCACCTTCGCGATCTGGGCCTTCCGGGCGCACCCCAGGCTCACTGCACACTGAGCGCGCAGATACTCGTGCGGCCCGACTGTCTGGGCCGCCGGACAAGGTGGCCTGCGCGGTGCCTGCCGGGTAGATAACGGTTCCCTCGGCCCGGAGGCCCATTGCCGACCGACTGGACCGTCGTCGCCGCCGGCATCGCCTGGCCGCTCACCCTCGTGCTCGCGTGGGCCCTCGGCGAGGTCGCGCGGCGCTGGCTCCGCATCCCGCGGATCAGCACGTACGCGATCACGGGGTTCGTGCTCTCCCTTCCGGGCGTGGGGCTGCTGCGCGGCGCGCCGGACGACCAGGTGCTGCTGCTCGCGCACGTCGCGCTGGGGCTCGTGCTCTTCGAGGCGGGCTACCGGATCAACCTGCGGTGGTTCCGGGCGAATCCGTGGATCGCGCTCACGGCGGCCCTGGAGGCCATCCTGACGTTCGCGGCGGTGGAGTGGGTGGCGACCGCTGGTGGCCTCGCGCCCCTCGAGGCGCGCCTCACCGCGACGCTCGCGATGGCGACGTCGCCGGCCACGATCGTGCGGGTCGTCAACGAGCTGCGGAGCTCGGGGCAGGTGACCGAGCGGATCCTCCACCTGTCCGCCCTCAACTGCGCGCTCGCCGTGCTCGCGTTCAAGGTGACCGTCGGGCTCGCCCCGGGTGGACCCGACGCGACCGTGATGGATGCGACGCGCGACGTCATCTGGGTGCTCCTCGGGTCCATCCTGCTCGGCGTGCTGATGGGCGCGCTGGTGCCGGCGGTGCTCGCCGCGGTGCGCCGCACCGGACAGGACAGCACGCTGGCCTATGCGCTCGCGGTCATCCTGCTCGTCGCACTCGACCGGGCGCTCGGGCTCTCGCCCGTGGTCGCGACGCTGGCGCTCGGCGTCGTCTCCCGGAACCGGCGGGTGTTCCTGTCGCCGTCCGAACGCGGTTTCGGTGCGCTGGGCGCGATGCTCGCGGTGCTGCTCTTCGTGTTCATCGCGGTCGTCGTCGAATGGCACCAGCTGCGGGCGGGCTTCGCGCTCGGCAGCGCGCTCGTCGCCGCCCGCCTGCTCGCCAAGGTCGCCGCGAGCTCCGCCCTGGCGGTGCTGTCGGGGACCTCATGGCGGAAGGGGGCGCTCACCGGCGTCGCGATGGCACCGATGTCGGCCGTCGTGATCCTCGTGCTCGAGGAGACGCACGCACGGGGCCTCGCACTCCTCGACACGCTCGCCCCGCTCGCCGCGGCGTCGCTCCTCGTCGAGCTCGCCGGTCCCATCCTCGTCGGCCGCGCGCTGCGCGCCGCGCACGAGGTGGAGCGCCCGGAGGTGGCGGACTGATGCCGCTCGGACCCTTCACCGCCTCCGAGCCGCTCACCATGGGCGTCGAGCTCGAGCTGCAGCTGGTCTCGCTGAGCGACTTCGACCTCGCGGCCGCGAGCCCGGACCTGCTCGACCTGCTCGCCCGCGCTCCGTTCCCGGGGAGCGTGACCCCGGAGATCACCGAGTCGATGCTCGAGATCGCGACCGGCGTGCACCGCGACCATGCGGCGATGCTGGCGCAGCTCACCGCGATCCGCGACACTCTCGTCCGTGCCGGCGACCGCCTCAACATCGGCATCGGCGGCGGCGGGACGCACCCATTCCAGCTCTGGGCGGACCGCCGGATCTTCCGCAAGCCGCGCTTCCGCGAGGTCTCCGCGCTCTACGGGTACCTGAGCAAGCAGTTCACCGTCTTCGGCCAGCACGTGCACATCGGTTGCGCCGACGGGGACGAGGCGCTCTTCCTGCTCCACGCGCTCCACCGCTACGTGCCGCACTTCATCGCGCTGTCGGCGTCGTCGCCGTTCGTGCAGGGCCGCGATACCCTCTTCCAGTCGGCCCGGCTCAACAGCATCTCGGCGTTCCCCCTCTCGGGGCGTGCGCCATTGCTGCTCTCGTGGGAGCGCTTCACCGAGTACTTCGCGCGGATGGAGCGCACGGGGGTCGTGAAGTCCATGAAGGACTTCTACTGGGATCTCCGGCCCAAGCCCGAGTACGGCACGATCGAGCTCCGCCTCTGCGACACGCCGCTCACGGTCGAGCGCGCCGCCGCGCTCGCGGGCTACCTCCAGGCGGTCTGTGCGATGCTCCGCGACCGGCCCGATGCGGTGCCGACGGACGACGACTACCTCGTCTACGGCTACAACCGGTTCCAGGCCTGCCGGTTCGGCCTCGACGGGACGGTGATCATCGGGCCGGCGGCCGATGCCGTGCCGATCCGGGAGGACGTGCTCACCACGTTGCGACAGGTCGCGCCCTACGCGGCGGCCCTCGGTGCCGAGGGGGCGATGGACCTCGTGTACCGCATCACACACGAGGGATCGGACGCCACCACGCTGCGCCGTGCGTACGAGGCGCGCGGAGTGATGGAGGGTGTCGTGGACGGCGCGTTGGCGCGGTTCCGCGCGGGGGAGCCGGTCGCCTGACCGCCGCGGGGCCGGTGCCGGGCGGCGGTCAAGCCTCACTCGTCGAAGTCGACCCCGTCCTGCGGGCGGCCCTGCTTCCGGCGCGCCGAGCGCCCGTACTGTCCGCCCTCCGAGCGCGAGAGCTTCCGGCGGGCGACGAGCGCCTCGAGCACCAGTTCGCAGCCGACCACGGCATCGTGGTCATCGCCGGCGCCGAGTCCGCTCGCGATGACGATCTCGATGAGGCCCGGCACGGTCGCGAAGCCCGTCCGCGCGACGGCCGCGCTCGCGTCGTCGCTCACCTGCAGCATCTGGCCGCGGTCGAACCACATCACGATGCCGTCGAGGTCGAGGGTGTCGCCGCGCTCGGCGAGCGTCGCGTCGGCGGCGCGCCGGATGAGCTCGCGCGCGATCGCCGCACCGCCGACGAGCTCGCCCTCGTATTCGAGCTCGATCTTGCCGGTGATCGCCGGGAGCGCGGCGTAGATGTCGGCGAGCCGCGGCACGATCGCCGGCTCGCCCAGCCGCACGGCGCGCCGCTCGGCGTTCGAGACGACGTTCTCCAGCAGCGTGATCGAGAGCCGCTGCGAGACGCCCGAGCGCTGGTCGATCCGCTTGTCGCCGCGCGCCTCGAACGCCACGCGCTCGGCCACTTCGGCCACCAGCGCCGGGAGCCGGAGCGGCAGCCCGCCGCGCGCGGTCCAGGCCTCCTGCGCGGTGATCGTCATCGCCAATCCCACCGAGCTCGGATAGTGCGTGATGATCTCCGAGCCGATGCGGTCCTTGAGCGGCGTGATGATCTTCCCGCGCGCCGTGTAGTCCTCGGGATTGGCCGTGAACGCGAGCACGACGTCGAGCGGCAGCCGGACCGGATAGCCCTTGATCTGCACGTCGCCCTCCTGCATCACGTTGAAGAGGCCCACCTGCACCTTCCCGGCGAGGTCGGGGAGCTCGTTCAGCGCGAAGAGGCCGCGGTTGGCGCGCGGCAGCATGCCGTAGTGGATCGAGAGCTCGTCGGAGAGCAGGTGCCCGCCGCGCGCCGCCTTGATCGGGTCGAGGTCGCCGATGAGGTCGGCCACGGTGACGTCGGGCGTCGCGAGCTTCTCGACGTACCGCTGGTCGGGGGCGAGCCACGCGATCGGCGTGTCGTCGCCGGCATGGGCGAGGCGGTCGCGGCCGAACTTCGAGATCGGCCGGAAGGGATCGTCGTTCGTCTCGCTCCCCGCGATCACCGGGATGACCGGGTCGAGCAGCGTCGTCAGCGCGCGGAGGATGCGGCTCTTCGCCTGCCCGCGGAGCCCGAGCAGGATGAAGTGGTGCCGGGACAGCAGCGCGTTGACGATCTGCGGCATCACGGTGTCCTCGTACCCGAGGACGCCCGCGAAGAGCGGCTTCCCGTCGGCGAGGCGGGCGAGGAGGTTGGCGCGGATCTCGTCGCGGACGGAGCGGCCGCGCATCGCGGGCGCCCCGTGCGGGGAGGTCTTGAGCGCGCCGAGCGTGGTGGGGAGGTGCTGGGACATCAGCTGGCCAGTCGGATCTCGACGAGGTTGTCGTAGAAGACGGGGCCGGCCCCCATGTCGGTCAGGAGCTGGCTCGTCGTGGCGTTCACGTTGCGGCCGTCGGGGGAGAGCTTCGCCCACCAGATGCCCGGGGCCCACGCGACGCCTTCGCGGATGCCCTCCCGAACGCGGGCGGTCGCGCGGAAGTGCCCGCGGTCGTTCTCCACCACCACCGCCTGGCCCTCGGCGATGCCGCGCCGCTCCGCATCGCGCGGGTGCAGCGCGACCTCGGGCTCACGCGCGGCCCGCAGGAGCGGTCCGACGTTCGCGAAGCTCGAGTTGAGGAACTGGTGCGCCGGCGAGGAGATGAGGGTGATCGGGTAGCGGGCCGCGAGCGCCGGCACCCGCTCCGGGAACTCGTGCGGGGGCGTGAAGTCGGGCACCGGGTCGAGCCCCATCGCGAGCATCCGCTCCGAGAAGAACTCGCACTTCCCGCTCGGCGTGCGGAAGCCACCCGCCGCGAACGGCGCGTAGGGGCGCGGCACGTCGAGGCGCACCCAGCCGTCCCGCTGCAGCGTCTCCCAGGTCACGGTGCGCATCTTCGGGTCGGGCGACGCGAGCGCCTGGTGGATCATCGTCTCGTCGTCCTCGCGCAGGCAGGGATGGTCGAGTCCCATGCGTGCCGCGAGGCGCCGGAAGATCTCGGTGTTCGGCAGCGCCTGGCCGAGCGGCGCGATCGCGGGGCGGTTCAGCGACGCGTAGAGGTGGCCGTAGCTCCAGTGCAGGTCGAGATGCTCGAGCTGGGTGGTCGCCGGCAGCACCCAGTCCGCGTAGTCGCACGTGTCGGTGCGGAAGTGCTCCAGCACCACCGTGAAGAGGTCCGCGCGCCCGAGGCCCTCGATCACCGCGAGATAGTCGGGTGCGACCGCTGCCGGGTTCGAGTTGTAGACCACGAGCGCGCGCACCGGTGGCCCGCCGACCCCGGCGTCCGGCGCCCGCAGCGCCTGGCCGAGCAGCGACATGTTGATCGTGCGCGTGCCCGGCGGGATGAGGTCGGGGCGCTGCACGGCCGCCTTGTCGAGCGCGAAGTTGCCGCTCGCCGAGAGCATCACGCCGCCGCCCGGATGCCGCCAATGGCCGACCACCGCCGGAAGGCACGCGATCGCGCGCACGGCCATCGCACCGCCACCGTGCCGCTGGAGTCCGTAGTTGAGCCGCACGAATGCCGCCTTCGAGCGCCCGTACTCGCGCGCCAGGCGCACGATCGCGTCGGCGTCGATCCCGGTGATCGCGCTCACCCGCGCTGGCGGGAACTCCGCGACCCGGGCCTTGAGCTGCTCGACGCCCAGCGTGTGGCGCGCGAGGTAGTCGTCGTCCTGCATCCCTTCGCCGAAGAGCACATGCATCATCCCGAGTGCGAGGGCCGCGTCGGTGCCGGGCCGGATGCCGATCCACTCGTCGCACTGCTCCGCCGTGCGCGTGCGGATCGGGTCGATGCAGATCACGCGCGCGCCGTTCGCGCGCGCCGCCGTCACCTTCGGCCAGAGGTGCGGGTTCGACGTGAGCGTGTTCGTGCCCCAGAGGATCACGAGGTCCGCGAGCGGCAGCGCCTCGGCGTCCGCGCCGATGCTGGCGCCGACGGTCATCCGCATCCCCATCATGCCTGCGGTCGCGCAGATCGTCCGGTCGAGCTGCGAGGCGCCGAGCACATGGAAGAACCGGCGGTCCATCGACTCGCCCTGCAGCAGCCCCATCGTGCCCGCGTACGAGTAGGGCAGGATCGCCTGCGGGCCGTCGGCGGAGTGCCGGATCGCATTCAGCCGGGCCGCGATCGCGTCGAGCGCCTCGTCCCACGTCGCCTCGACGAACTCGCCGCGTCCCTTCGGGCCCACGCGCCGCAGCGGCGTGAGCACGCGCTCGGCGTGGTAGGTCCGCTCGAGGTAGCGGTTCACCTTCGTGCAGAGGAACCCCTGCGTGAAGGGATGGTCGGGGTCGCCCTGGATGCGGACCGCGCGCCCCTGCTCGACCGTGACGAGCGTGGCGCAGGTGTCGGGACAATCGTGCGGGCACGCGCCACGAACGATGGTGGCGGCGGTCGGATCGTGCGTCACCGTGATGAACTCCGGCTCGACGAGGATTCGTCCAACCTAATGTCCTCACGCCACTTGCGGTGGGAGAGCTCCTAAATGCTTTGATTCCAATAGTTTACCTTGACAGTAGCTGGACGACTCCGGCACGTGTCCGGAGTCGGACTGCCCGTCCGGCGGTCCGGCCCTCCTGTCCAGCATCCGGACAAGTGTGCCAAGCGGTTGTGGGAGAACGACTTAGTCGAGACTGCCGGATTGACCGAAACGCTGTACTCACTTATAGTTCGTGCGCCGTGCGCTGTCTGCGAACGTTTCGCGAGCGCTCGCACTCACCCCACTGCATCTCTGGAGATTTTCCGATGAAGAAGCTCGCGATCGTTGCCACGCTCGTGCTGTTCGCCGCCTGCGCCAAGAAGGAGGAGGCTGCGCCGGCCGCTGAGGCCACCGCCGCCACGCCGGCCGCCGCGACGACCACGGACACGGGCGCGATGATGGACACGACGAAGCACGACTCGACGGCCATGAAGGCCGACACGACCAAGCACTAAGCTTCGGTCCTGCAGGAACACAGAACGCGCGGCCCGATCGGGTCGCGCGTTCGTCGTTCCGGGAACATCGGCGCCGCCGTCGCGCGCCGCGCGGTCAGTAGGTGATCGGCTCCACGGTCGCCGCCACCGCCCCGCGATCATCGCGCGCCGTCACGACGGAGCCGGGCGACAGCTCACGCCGCACCATCGCGATCGCAAGCGGCCCGCGCCCGGCGGCGTCCGTCACGCTGCGGACGTCCCCCACCTCGCCGCCTGCGGCGTCGAGCACCCGCATCCCGGGGCGCAGCGGCTGTGTGCTGGCGAGCCATCGCAGCTGACGGTTCACGTGGCCACGGAAGTGGATCCGCGCGACGACCTCCTGGCCCGTGTAGCACCCCTTGTTGAACGAGATCGCGCCGAGCGCGTCGAGCAGCGCCTCCTGCGGCAGCGTCTCCGCATCCATGTCCACGCCCCAGCGCGGCATGCCGCGTGCGATCCGGTCCGCCTCGACTGCGGTCGCCGGGGCCTCGGCGATGCCGGCGGCCCGGAGCGCCTCGCGCAGCACCGCGATCCGGCCCGCCGACGCGAAGAGGTCGAATCCCGGCGAGCGGTGGTCGGTCGCGCGCACGACGTGGACCGCATCCTCCGGCGCGCCGAGCGTCAGGCCCCCCAGCGGCACGAGCCCCTCGAGCGCCGGGGCGGCGTCCAGGGACCCGAGGGCCGCGGCCGTGGCGCGGGCCGCGCCGTCGCCGCGCACGGCGAGGCAGCCCGACTCGGCCGTCACCACGGCGTACCGCGCGAGCCGCGGGTTCACGAACTTGCGGATCATCGTCGTGAATCCCTCCGCCGCCGCCGCATCCGCATCGACGAGCAGGTCCGTCCCGCGGTCGAACACGCGGCAGAGCGCGAGCACCTTGCCCTTCGGCGTGAGCGCCGCGGCGTACTGCCCTGCGAACGGGCCGAGCGCGGCGATGTCGTTCGTGAGCAGTCCACCGAGCGCGGCCTTCGCGCCCGTCCCCGCGAAGGTCATCCGCATCCGGTCGCTGCGGTCATGCCACGCCAGCGTCATCGGCGGCGCTCCGACCCGGTGCCGAGCAGCGCGCGGACGCGCTCGGGGGTCAGGTCGGCGAGGGTCTCCACCCACGCATCGCCCTCGATGGCCTCGTGGGGCGGGATCGCGCCGACGCCGACGCTCGCGAGCCCCGCGGCGCGCGCGCCGCGCAGGCCCACCACGTGGTCCTCGACCGCCAGCGCGCGCAGCTGCTGGCCGGGGAAGAGCTGGCCGACCCGTGCGAGCGCCGCGAGCCACGGCTCGCGTGCGGGCTTCGCGGGCTGCACGTCCTCGCACGCGACGATGGGACGGAAGAGCCCGTCGAGGTCGGCGAGGCCGAGCAGGAACTCCACCTCGCGGCGCGTGGCGCGGGTGACGAGCGCGACGCGCGCGTGGGTCGCGAGCCGTTCGACCGCGGCGCGCACGCCGGGGGTCAGCGGCAGTCCCTTGCCGACGCGGATGGCGAAGGTGCGCTCGGCGCGCAGGCGGCCGAGTTCGACGGCGGTCTCATCGTCGGGTGCGCCGGCGGCGCGTCGGGCGCGCCGGACGGCCTCCTCGGTCGGGTAGCCAGCGGCCTGCGCCAGGATCGCGTCGGTGGCGACGATCCCCTCGACCGCGAGCGATTCCGTGAGCGCGACCCGCCGGGCACTCATCGTCTCGACGAGGACCCCTTCGAACTCGATCAGCAGGACCGGGACTTCCATGGTCCGCAGTCTAATCGCGCCCCGCCCCCCGGGCGTAGCCCTCGTCCAGCAACTCGACAGGATGGCGCGCGGACACCCCGCTCCCGCTGCGGACGAGCCCGCCGCCGATCTGCATCAGGCAGCCCGGGTTCCCCGTCGCGACGACCTGCGCCCCCGACTCGGCGATGCGCGCCAGCTTCGGCGCGAGCACGCGCGACGAGACGTCGGGCATCACGAGGTTGTAGATGCCCGCGCTCCCGCAGCACTGGTCGCTGTCGGCGAGCGGGACCAGCGCCACCTGCGGCGCGGCGCGGAGCACGGCGAGCGGCGGCTGCACGACGCGCTGGGCATGCTGCAGATGACAGGGGGCATCGTACGCGACCCGCACGCGCGGCCCGTCCGCCGTCGCGGGCAGGACCGGGGCCGCGGCTGCGAGCACCTCGTGGGCGTCGCGCACCTTCGCGGCGAAGGCCGCCGCGCGCGCCGACCACGCCGGGTCGTCGGCGAGGAGGTGCCCGTACTCCTTGCACATCGCGCCGCAGCCGGCCGAGTTCACGACGATGGTGTCGGCGCCGCTGCGCTCGAACGCGGCGATGTTGTCGCGGGCGAGCACCTGTGCGGTCGCGCGGTCGCCGGCGTGCGCGTGCAGCGCGCCGCAGCAGCGCTGGCCTGGCGCGTCCCGCAGCGCGTGCCCGGTCGCGATCAGCACGCGCTCGGTCGCGCGGTTCACGCTGGCGAACAGCCCCTCCATCACGCAGCCCGTCAGGAGCGCGGTGGTGCCGCGCGCGCCGTCGCCCTCCGGGGTCCACACGCGCGCGGCTGGCCGTGCCGTGGACGCCAGCATCGCGAACGGCATGCCGAAGCCCGCCGGCAGCACACGCGCCAGCAGCGCGGCCAGTCCGCTGCCGCGTGCGAGGCGCGCGAACGCGAGGGCCGGCCGGAGCAGCCACTCGCGCGCGAACACCGCGAGCACCAGGCGCGCCACGAACGGGACCGGCCGCGCCTTGGCCAGGCGCGCGCGCGTCTCCTCGAGCAGCAGGCCGTACGGCACGCCGCTCGGGCACGCCGTCTCGCAGCCGCGGCACCCGAGGCAGGCATCGAGGTGCGCGGTGATGTCGCGGTCGTCGGCGCGCACGGTGCCGTCGGCGAGCGCCGCCATCAGCAGCACGCGGCCGCGGGGCGAGTCGTTCTCGTCCTCGAGCGCGAGGTACGTCGGGCACGCGGGGAGGCAGAAGCCGCAGTGCACGCAGGCATCGAGCCCTTCCCGGAGTTCCTGGTCGCGGTTCACGTCGGGTCGCCGAGCAGGCCGGGGTTGAGGATGCGGGCGGGGTCGAAGCGGTCGCGGAGTCGGCTCGCGAGGGCGTCCCATCGCCAGCCGGTGAGCCGGGGGGCCGGCGCCAGCCGTGCGCGGATGGTGGACCACGCCGCGGCCTCGAGCTCGGTCACCGCGCCGAGCGAGCCGACGGCCGTGCGTGCCTCGCGGACGAGCGCCGCGTTGCCGCCGAGCCGGACGAGATGGGTCGCGCCGGGCGCGCCGATGGCCGCCGCGTCCGCGGCCTCGACGGCGACCACGCCGAGCGGCGCGAGCGGGCCGCGCGTGAACGCGGCGAGCCGCGAGGTCGCGGCCTCGGTGGCGGGGCATGCCACCGCGAGCGTGACGTCCACGGCCGGCCGCGCCCGCAGCCGCAGGTGCAGGCGCGTGATCACCGCGAGCGTCCCCCACGCGCCGGTCACGGCGCGCGTGAGGTCGAAGCCGGCGACGTTCTTCACCACGCGGCCGCCCGCGCGCACGATCCGGCCGGTGCCGTCCACGCACTCGACGCCGAGGACGAGCTGGCGCGGACGCCCGAGGCGCTCGGCGAACGGGCCCGTCGTCGCGGTCGCGATCGTCGCGCCGACCGTGCCGTGGTCGTCGCCCCAGGGCAGGAGCGGACACCACTGACCGTGCGCGGCGGTCGCCGCGTCGAGTTCGGCGAGTGTGGTCGCGGCGCCGACGCTGATGGTGAGGTCGGCGGGGGTGTAAGCCTCGATGCCCCGGAACGCACCGAGGGAGAGGTGCTCGGCCTCGCGCACCGGATGCCCGGCGTCCATCCAGGTCGCGGCGCCCGCGATGCGCAGTCCGCGCCGTGCTCCGCTGGCGGACGCCGGTGCGCCCGCGCGGGCGCGCACCAGCGCCGCGAGCGCCTCCACGGTCGCCGGGCGATGGTCCGCGCTCACGGCAGGCCTCGCGCCGCGGGCGCCGCATGCCATTCGCGGCAGCTGTGCACCGGCACCACCTTGCCGGGGTTGGCGCGCCGGGCGGGGTCGAAGACGTCGCGCAGCGCGCACATCGCGTCGAGCGTGTCGGCGGTGAAGAGCCGCTCCATGTACGGCAGCTTGTCGAGTCCGACGCCGTGCTCGCCGGTGATCGTCCCGCCGGCCGCGATGCAGGCCGCCATCACCTCGCCCATCGCCGCGTGCACGCGCGCGGCCTCGTCGGCATCGTGCGCGTCGTACGGGATGTTGGGGTGCAGGTTGCCGTCGCCGGCGTGGAAGACGTTGCAGATGCGCACGCGGTGGCGCGCCCCGATCGCCGCGATCGTGTCGAGGAGTTCGGCGAGCCGCGTGCGCGGCACCACCGCGTCCTGCACCACGAGGTGCGGCGCGACGCGGCCCATCGCGCCGAACGCCTTCTTGCGCCCCTGCCAGAGCCGCGCACGTTCGGCCGGGTCGGTCGCCGTGCGCACGCCGCGCGCCCCGGCCGCACGGCAGAGCGCCTCCACGGCCGCGGCATCGTCGTCGAGGCCGGCCGCGGCGCCGTCCACCTCCACGAGCAGCACCGCCGCCGCGTCGCGCGGATAGCCGGCGGCGTAGATGCTCGACTCCACCGCCTCGATGGTCGGCCGGTCCATGAGTTCGAGCGCCGCCGGGAGGATCCCGGCGGCGATGATGCGCGAGGTCGCATCGGCGGCCGCGCGCACGGTCGTGAAGTCGGCGAGCAGTGTGATCACGCGCTCGGGGTCCGGCGTGAGCCGCACCGTGACGTCGGCGACGACGCCGAAGCAGCCTTCGCTCCCGATGAAGGCGCCGAGGAGGTCGTAGCCGGGGGCCTCGTCACCGCGATCGAGGATCACGACCTCGCCGTCCGGCAGCACCACGGTCGCGCGCAGCACGTGGTCGAGCGTGACGCCGTACTTCAGGCAGTGCGGCCCGCCCGCGTTCTCGGCGACGTTGCCGCCGATCGTGCACGCGGCCTGCGACGACGGGTCGGGCGCGTAGTGGAGGCCGTGCGGCGCCGCGGCGCGCGTGAGGAGCGCGTTCACCACACCGGGCTCCACCGTCGCGGTCCGCGCCTCCGGGTCGAGCGCCAGGATCCGCTTCAGCCGGTGGAGCCCGAGGAGCGTGACACCATCGGCGAGCGCGCCCCCGGAGAGGCCGGTGCCGGCACCGCGGGCCACGAACGGCGCGCCGTGGGCGGCGAGCGCACGCACGACCGCGATGAGCTCGTCGCGGGCGCCGGGGAACACCGCGAGCGCCGGCGCGCGGCGCAGGCCGGGCAGCGCGTCGGAGCGGTAGGCGAGGAGCTGCGACGCGCGCTCGAGGACGTGCGCGTCGCCGACGATCCTCCGGAGCTCCGGGCCGAGCGGGGTCACGACCGCAAAGCTACACGAAGGGGGCCCGGATTCGCATCCGGACCCCCTTCGACCCTCGCCGCGCGATCACCGGGCGCGCGACGAGCGGCTGCGTCCCGCGGTCAGGTGATCGCCCAGAACCCGGCCAGCGACCGGCCCTCGGGCGACGTGCGGAGCTTGTCGAACGCGCGCTCCCGGATCTGCCGGATGCGCTCGCGCGTCACGCCCATCAGCTCGCCGATCTTCTCGAGCGTCATCGCCTCGGCGCCCTCGTCGAGCCCATAGTACAGGTTGAGGATCTTGCGCTCGCGCGGCGTCAGGTACTTCCGGAAGACGTTGTCGATGCACTCGCGCATGAGCTTGAAGTCCGTGCGCTCCTCGATCTCGATGCCGTCGCCGCCGGCGAAGCGCTCGCCGAGCGTGCACGCCTCGCGGTCGGAACGGTCCACCGGGGCATCGAGCGACAGTTCGGTGGAGGACATCTGCTTCGCGGCGCGGACCTGCTCCGGCGTCTCCTCGAGCAGGCGGCCGATCTCATGGTCGGTCGGGTCGCGCTTGAGCACCTGCGCGAGCACGGTCTCGGCGCGCGAGAGCCGGATGAGCTGCGAGTTCTGGTTGAGCGGGATGCGGACCGAGCGCGTCTGCTCGGCGAGCGCCTTCAGCACCGCCTGGCGCACCCACCACACGGCATACGAGATGAACTTGACGCCCTGGTCGGGGTCGAACTTCCGGACCGCCTTGAGCAGGCCCTCGTTGCCGATGGCGACGAGCTCGGAGAGGTCGAGCCCGTGGCCCTGGTACTTCTTCACATAGCTGATCACGAACCGGAGGTTCGCCGTGACGAGTCGTTCGGCGGCTGCCTCATCGCCCTTCTGGGCGAGACGGGCCAGGCGCCGCTCCTCGGCGGCGTCGGTGATCAGCGGGAGCTTCTGGATGTCCGAGAGGTACTGGTCGAACGCGGAAGAGGGTGAGGAACGGAAGTAACCTTTCGATCGGGACTCGGTCGCGTGCTGCATACCCACCCCATACCCGCGTGTTGAAGGGAGATTGGCGCCCCGCTCGGGGAGCCGAACCCGCTACGCATTCAGGGACGTGCGTGACCGGCGCGAACCTGCCGGACGGCCAAGGCTAAAGGCGGTCCGTCGGAACGGTCAACAGCCAAGAACCGTGCCAAGGCGACACTTTGGCGTCGTCAAGGCGCCATCCCGTTGGAGGTCAACGGGATACGGCTGTTCACAATGTTTCCAGTGCCCGGAGCACGTCCGCGTCGGGGACCCGGACGCCGTACGCGGTCTCGCTGCCTGCCATCTCGCCCAGGGCGCGCGGGAGCGCGTATTCGACCTGGCCGGCGCGCGCCTTCTTGTCGGTGCGCGTGGCGGTGATGACCTCGGCCGGGCTGATGCCCGCCGGGAGCCGGACGGGGAGCCCGGCGGCGTCGCAGACGGTCGCGATCTGGTCGGCGAGCCCGCGTGGCGCGAGGTGGAGCCGCTCGGCGATGATCGCCTCCGTCACCATGCCGATCGCCACGGCCTCGCCGTGCGACACGCCGTACGCCGTCACCTGCTCGATCGCGTGCGCGACGGTGTGGCCGAAGTTGAGGATCTTCCGCAGACCGCCCTCGCGCTCGTCCTGGCGCACCACCTGCACCTTGATCTCGATCGAGCGGCGGACAAGGTGCAACTGCGTCGCCTCGTCGGGGCTCCCGGTGTCGAGGATCTGCCGCAGGTTCGCGGCGATCCAGCCGAAGTAGGCGGGGTCGGCGATGACGCCGTGCTTGATCGCCTCGGCGAGTCCCTGCCGGAGCTCCCGTGGCGGCAGCGTCGACAGGAGGCGCGGGTCGGCGAGCACCAGCACGGGATGGTGGAAGGCGCCGACCAGGTTCTTGCCCGCCGGGGTGTCCACGCCCGTCTTGCCGCCGATCGAGGAATCGATCATCGCGAGGAGCGAGGTCGGGACGTGCACGAGGGGGATGCCGCGGAGGAACGTCGCGGCCACGAAGCCCGCGAGGTCGCCGGTGACGCCGCCGCCGAGCGCGACGAGGACGGTGTCGCGGCCGCATCCGGCGGCGACCAGCTGGTCGCTCAGGACGCCCCACGTCTGGCGGGTCTTCTGGGCCTCGCCGGCGGGGAAGGTCAGGAGGAGCGGCGCCGGCGTCGTGCTGCCGAAGGCGGCGATGGCGGGCGCGCCGTAGAACTGGGCGACCGCCTGGTCGGCGATGATCGCGACGCGGTGGCCGGGCACGCGCTGGGCGACCCGCTGCCCCAGCGAGGCGAGGCCGCCCGGGACGACCTCCAACTGCGCGCCGTGCAGGGTCAGCCCGACCGGCACGTTACCAGGTCACCTCGCCCGCGCCGGCCCGCTTGTTCGCCACACGGGCGAGCACGAAGAGCAGGTCGGAGAGGCGGTTCAGGTAGACGATGACGATCTGCGGCACCTCGGCCTCGCGCTGCAAGTGGATCACGGCGCGCTCGGCGCGGCGGCAGGTGGTGCGGGCGACATGGAGCGCCGCGGCCTTCGGCGTGCCGCCGGGCAGGATGAACGCCTTCAGCGGCTCCAGTTCGCCCTCGCCGTCGTCGATCGCCTGCTCGAGCTGTGCGATGCGCGCGTCGGAGATCCGGGCCTTCTCCAGCTGCTCGCGCATCTTCTCGAGGTCGGGCGTCGCGAGCAGCGCGCCGAGCGCGAAGAGGTCGCGCTGGACCGGCGCGATGACCTCGTCGATGCGCGGCATCATCTCGATCGACCGGGCGAGCCCGAGGACGGCGTTGAGCTCGTCCACGGCGCCGTAGGCCTCGACGCGGGGATGGTCCTTGGCGACGCGTCCGCCGCCGAAGAGGCCGGTGTCGCCGTCGTCGCCGGTCTTCGTGTAGATCTTGAGGGTCATCGCCGGAATCTAACGCGGTCCGGTCGACCCCTCCGGAAGGGTGGAGACCGCCCCGGTGGCCCGGGTGGACGGGCGGTAGGTCTCGGGGAAGAGCTCCGCGAGATGCGCCTGGAGCCGCTCCGGGGAGCCCGGCGTCCCGCGGGCCGCGCACCACTCGTCGAGCCGGCGCCCGAGCAGGGCGGCCGATGGGCGCTCGGCGGGGCCCTTGGCGATCGCGTCCGAGATCATGGCCTGGATGCCGGGGTCCGCGTCCGGGAGCCGGAGCGACAGGTCCGGACTCGGGCCGAGCACGACCTCATCGAACGCCGCCATCGTCTCGTCCTCCGTGAAGAGGGAGCGAAGGGCGAAGAGCTCGAACAGGACCACGCCCATCGAGAAGACGTCGGAGCGGGCATCGAGGTCCGAGCCCATGAGCTGCTCGGGGCTCATGTAGTGCTTCTTCCCCAGCAGCACCTGCCGGTTGGCGGAGGGGTCGACCATGGTGCGCGCCTTCGCGATGCCGAAGTCGCCGAGCTTCACGTGGCCGTCCCAGGTGAGCATCACATTCCCCGGGGAGACGTCGCGGTGCACGATGTCGAGCCGGTGGCCGCCCTCATCCACGAAGTGGTGGGCGAAGTCGAGGGCGCGGCAGACGCGGCTGGCGCAGTACGCGGCGACGTCGGGTGGCATGGGCAGGCGCCGCGCGCGGTGCGTGTTGATCAGCGTCCGGAGCGAGATGCCCTTGATCAGCTCCATGGCGATGAAGAGCGTCCCCTCGTGGTCGCCGAGCTGGTAGATCTGGACGATGTTGCCGTGCACCAGGTTGGCGGAGAGCTTGGCCTCGTCGATGAAGAGCTGGCGCCACTCGGGGTGCCGGGCGAATCGCTCGTGGATGATCTTCAGCGCCATCCGCTTGGTGAACCCGGCGGAGCCGATCTGCTCGGCCTCGTGCACGGTGGCCATCCCGCCCCGCGCGATCTCGCGGAGCAGGCGGAAGCGGCTGACGACGAGCAATTCCTGTCCGGGTCCCATGGCGTGCGGTGGTGAGGGTGGGGGCCGTTGTCCAGCGGCCGGGCGAGGGTGATTTTTATAGGATGCGAACCCACGAACTCCGCGATCTCTCCATTATCGGCGCGGGACCGGCCGGACTTTTCTCCCTGTTCTACGCAGGCATGCGCGGCGCGACCGCGCAAGTCATCGACGCCCTCCCGGAGCCGGGTGGCCAGCTGGCCGCGCTCTACCCCGAGAAGCTGATCTTCGACGTGGCCGGCTTCCCCCGTGTGCTGGCCAAGGACCTGGTGGCGAACCTGCGCCAGCAGGCCGGCCAGTTCGGGCAGCCCATCCACTGCGGCCAGCGGGTGGTGGGGCTGGAGGAGGCGGACGGCGTCTTCACCCTAGTGACCGAGACCGACCGCTTCCCGTCACGAGCGGTGATCATCGCCGCCGGGATCGGTGCCTTCGCGCCGCGTAAACTGCCGCAGGCGTGTGCGGAGCCCTGGTACGGCCGCGGGATCGACCCCGTGGTCCGGTCGCCGCAGGACTACGCCGGCAAGCACGTGGTGATCATCGGCGGCGGCGACTCGGCGTTCGACTGGGCGCACCAGCTCGAGGGGGTGGCCCGGAGCATCCGGCTGGTGCATCGGTCGGACCGGTTCCGGGCGCACCAGGCGACGGTCGACCAGGTCCTCGCGTCGGCGGCGGCGGGCCGGAGCGCCGTCCACACCTTCCACGAGCTCGCCGACGTGGTCGCCGAGGGCGACCGGCTGGTGGCGCTCGACCTGAAGGACATCAAGGCGAAGACGACCACGCGGGTGCCGTGCGACGTGGTGCTGCCGATGCTCGGCTTCGTCTCCGACATGGGCGCGCTGCTCGACTGGGGGCTGACGGTCGAGAAGGACGAGATCCACGTCTCGCAGACCATGGAGACCGGCCGGCCGGGCCTCTGGGCGGTCGGCGACGTGAACACCTATCCGGGGAAGCTGAAGCTGATCGCGACCGGGTTCGCGGAGGCGTGCATCGCGGTGAACCAGGCCGTGCACTGGGTGTATCCGGACAAGAAGGTGAATCCGGGCCACTCCTCCAACCTGGCCGTCTTCGGGCAGAAGGACGACTGAGTCGATGCTGCGGCGCCACGGCGTCCCCGCGGTCCTGGCGCTGCTCGTCGCGGCGTCGAGCGCGGCCCGCGCGCAGGAGACGCGTTGCGAGCGCGGTGACGTCGAGGTCCACGCGCTGACGTTCAGCGGCAACGCGGCCTTCGACGACGCCACGCTCGCGGCGGGCATCGTCACCACCCCGTCGTCGTTCCTGCGGCGGTTGTTCCGCTTCGGCGGCACGCGGCGCTGCCTCGACCGGCGCGAGTTCCCGGCCGACCGCCTCCGGCTCATCGTCTGGTACCGGAACCACGGCTTCGCGGACGCGACGGTGGACACCGTGGTGACGCCCCTGTCGCGGAACCGGATCGAGGTGCGCTTCGCGATCACCGAGGGCGCGCCGGTGCTGGTGGACACGGTGCGCTTCGAGGGGATGGACGCGGTCCCCGAGCGCGTGGCGCTGCTGCGCGGGCTGCCGACGCAGGTCGGCGGGCGCTTCGACCGCTACGCCAACCGCGCGACGAAGGACACGCTCGCGCGGCGGCTGCGTGACGGCGGCTACCCCGAAGCGGAGGCGTTCCTCGGCTACGATCTCCGCACCGAGGCGCGGCGGGCGACGGTGGTGTTCTCCGTCGTGCCGGGGCCGCGACGGCGGATCGGCGCGGTGCGCCTCGAGCGGGCCGGCCGCGGCGGCACGCCCCCGCAGGTGACCGAGGCCGCGGTCCGACGGCTGGCCGGGCTGGAGCCCGGCCAGCTGTATCGCGAGAAGGACCTCGAGCGCGCGAAGCGCACGCTGTACCAGGCGGAGGCGTTCACGCAGGTGGAGGTGCAGCCGGGGGCGGCGCGCGAGGACTCGACGCTCACGGTGGACGTCGCGGTCACCGAGGGCTTCATGCGGTCGGCGCGCCTTGGCGGCGGCTGGGGCACGCTCGACTGCTTCCGCGCCACCGGGGAGCTGACCGAGTACAACCTGTTCAAGACCGCGACGCGCCTCGAGATGCGCGGCCGGCTCTCGAAGATCGGCATCGGCGCGCCGATCGACGGGGCGCCGGACCTCTGCAGCCGCGCGGTCCGCGAGGACCCGTACAGCGACTCGTTGAACTACTACGTGAGCGCCACGCTCAGCCAGCCGTCGCTGCTGCGGGCGAGCTTCGTGCCGACGCTCTCGCTCTACTCGGAGCGCCGCTCCGAGTTCAAGGCGTTCCTGCGCACCGCGCCGATCGGCGCCGCGCTGGCGCTCAACCGCGCCCTGCCGCGCCGCACGCACTCGCTCGGCTACAGCATCGAACTCGGGCGCACCGATGCGCAGCCGGCGCTCTTCTGCGCCGTCTTCCAGGTGTGCGTCCTCGCCGACCAGGACGCGCTGCGAAGGCTGCAGCGCGTGGCGGTGGTGAGCGCGGGGTCCGGCTACGAGCGGACGGACAACCCGCTCGACCCGTCGCGCGGGCTCTCGGGCCGCGCCGACGTGCGCTACGCGTCGCGGTTCACCGGCTCCGACAGCACCATCCAGTTCGCGCGCCTCTCCGCCGACGGCGCCTACTACGTGCCGCTCACCAACGACGTCGTGCTCGCGGTGCGCCTGCGCCTCGGCGGCGTGGTCGGGCCGACGCTCGCGCTGGACGAGGCCGACCGCTATGTGCCGGCGCAGGAGCGGCTCTTCGGCGGTGGGCCCACCACGGTGCGCGGCTTCCGGCAGAACGAGCTCGGCCCCGCGGTCTACATCCCCGAGGCCTACGACACCATCTCCGTCGCGACCGGGCTGCCCGTCTCGAGCATCGCCGCGGGCGACACGGTGTACTTCCGCTCGGCCGACACGGTGCAGAACCGCGCCGTGCCGACCGGCGGCAACGCGATGCTGATCGGCAACATCGAGCTGCGCATCGCGAGCCCGGTCTTCCCCGAGCTGCTACGCTGGGTGGCGTTCGTGGACCTCGGGCGCGTCTGGAACCGCGGCGCCGGCACCGAGCGGCTGCGCTTCACGGCGCTGGCCGCGACGCCGGGCATCGGCATCCGCGTGCGCACGCCCATCGGCTACCTCCGCGCCGACCTCGCCTACAACGACTACCGGCGTCCGGCGGGCGCTGCGTACTTCGATGCGCCGCTCGCGGACGGCGGCCAGCTCTTCTGCGTGAGCCCGGGGAACACGCTGCGCATCGTGCGGACCGCCGGCGGCGCGCTCGCGCAGGAGGCGGGCAGTTGCCCGAGCGGCTTCCGCCCGCCGCGGCCGGGGAATTTCCTGAGCCGGCTCACGCCGTCCATCGCCATCGGGCAGGCGTTCTAGCATGATCGGCCGCCGCCGCCTGGTCGTCCTCTGGAGCGCCGTGCTGATGCTCGTCATCGCCGCGGGGGCGATCGGCGCGTTCGTGGCCGCGACACAGGGCGAGGGCGGCCGCGACTTCCTCCGGCGGGTCGCCGAGGCGCAACTCGGCCGCGCCGTGCAGGGCCGCGTGCACCTCGGGGCGCTCAGCGGCTCGTTCATCACCGACCTGACGGTGGACTCCCTCGAGATCCGCGATCCCGACGATTCGGTGTTCGCGGCGACGGGGACGCTCCGGGTGACCTTCGACCCGCGGGACCTCATCGACGGCCGCCTCTTCGTCCGCTCCGTGGAGGCCGCACGACCGCGCGTGCACTTCCGGCGCGACTTCGAGGGCCGCTGGAGCACGGAGCGGATCTGGCCGCGCAGGGAGGGCCCGCGGCGTGCCCGTTCCCGGGCGAGCTTCGGGTCGCTCCTCGTGCTCGAGCAGGTCGCGGTGCGCGACGGCGAGTTCGCGATGACGATGCCCTGGGCGCCCGCGGACACGCTGCGCGGCGCGGCGCGCGAGGCGGCGATCCGCGCCGCGCTCGCCGATACGCTCGCCGAGACGCGCCGCGCCGACGGCCGCCGCTTCACGCGCACCTGGCGTTGGCGGCACCTGCAGGCCGACCTCCCCCGGCTCCGGCTGCTCCATCCCGACTCCAGCGGCCGCCACTTCGACGTCGCGCGACTCGACGCGATGGAGTCCTACCCGCCGTTCGCCTTCCGCGACCTCCAGGGCGACGTCCGATGGCTCGGCGACTCGCTCTGGTTCACGCTGCCGCGATTCCGGCTCACCGGCTCCGTGGGGCGCGCGGAGGGCAAGGTCTGGTGGGGACACGGGGGCGGGATGCATTACCGCATCCACGTGGACGGCGACTCGGTCGCGCTCGCCGACGTCGCGTGGATCTCGCCGTCGCTGCCCACGGAGGGGAGCGGCGTGATGACGCTCGACATCCGCGACCGTCCCGGCGTGGACATCATGGAGTACGCGATCTCGGGGATGGACGTCCGCGCGCACCGCTCGCGCGTGCGCGGCCGCATGACGTGGGTGATCGGTGGCCCGGTGCCGGTGCTCGAGGACGTGGACCTCGAGGGCGCGCCGATCGACTTCAAGCTCATCGAGCGCTTCAACCAGGGCCCGATGGCCTACCCGTTCGCGGGCCAGATCGTCGGGCGGCTGCGCGGCCGCGGCGGGCCGCTCAACCGCTGGGTGGTCGACGACGCACGCGTCCTCTTCCGGGACGGCAACGTGCCGGGCGCCGTCGCGCAGGGCCGCGCGCATGGCGAGCTCGACATCCTCGATCCCGCGTACACGGTGTTCCGCGGCTTCACCGTGGAGCTGGACTCGTTCGACCTGCGCACCATGCAGGCGCTCAACCCCGACTTCCCGCTGCTCCGCGGCACCGTCGGCGGCATCGCGCGCCTCGACTCGTCGTGGCTCGACGTGCGCTTCTCGCAGGCCGACCTCGTCCACCGCGACAGCACGCACGCCGTCTCGCGCTTCGCCGGCAGCGGCCGGCTCACGTCGGGCGAGATCGAGATGGCGTACGACGTGGACCTGCAGGCGCAGCCGCTCAACTTCACCACGCTCGCGGTCTCCTTCCCCGAGGTGCCGCTGCGCGGCGACTGGTTCGGGCCGCTGCGCGTGAAGGGGACGCTGCACGACCTCGTGATGCGCTCCGAGCTCGAGGGCGATGCGGGGCGGCTGGCGATGGATGCGACGCTCGACGCCGAGGAGCCGGGCTACCGGTTCAACGGCAAGCTCGACCTGATCGCCCTCGATCCGTCGGTGGCGCTCGGCGATGCCCGGCTCCCCGCCGGCGAGCTCACGGCCTCGGTCTCGGGCGACGTGCAGGGTGACTCCCTCGCGAACCTGGCCGGGCAGGCGGTCGTCGGTGTGGACCGCTCGACCCTCGCCGGCGTGCGCCTCTTCATCGGCGACGCCCGGCTGCGGATGGGCGACGGCCTGCTGCGGCTCGACACGCTGCACCTCGAGACCACGGTCGTGCAGGTGGACGCCGGCGGCGCGCTGGGGCTGCACGCGGGCCGGCGCGACTCGCTCACGCTCACCGCGCGCCTCGACTCCCTCGGCGGCCTGCGCCGCTGGCTCTCCAGCGAGGGCGCGGACTCGCTCGTCGGGACCGTGCACGTGGACGCCGTCGCCCGCGGCTGGCTCCGCGACTTCGGGCTCGATGCCGCGCTCGACGGCGAGCGCCTGATCGCGGGGCTCGCGAGCACCAAGGTCGTCACCGGCAGCGCGGAGCTGGCGCACTTGCCCGACGCGCCCGCCGGGACGCTCTCGCTGGCGCTCGACTCGCTGCGGGCCGCCGGCTTCGCGATCGACCGGTTCTTCTCCAAGGCCACGCTCGACGGCTCCGGGCGCGCGGTGATCGACGCCGACCTCACGGGAGCCGCCGGGACGCGCGCGGTCGGGCGCGCGCGCGTGGGCCAGGCCGGCGACACCGTGCAGGTCCTGTTCGACTCGCTCGGCCTGCGGACCGCGACGCGGTCGTGGTCGCTCGCCGCGCCGGCGGCCTTCACGTTCGGCGCGCCGGGCTTCGGCGTGGACTCGTTCGTCGTCCGCGGCGACTCGGGGGCGGTGCTGCGCCTCACCGGTCGCCTCCCGGCCGAGGGCGACCTCGACCTCCGGTTCCGCGCGCGCGGCTTCCCGGTGGCCGACATCGCCGAGCTGCTGCAGGCGTCGGGCCAGCAGGCGGGAGCGATCGACCTGGATGCGCAGCTCGTGGGCACACGGCGCGCGCCGGTGCTCGAGGCGACCGGCGCGCTCACGCAGGGGCTGATCGCCGGCGTGCGGCTGGACACGCTCACGCTCACGGCCTCGGGCGTCGCCGACGCGCTGCGCCTCACCGCCACGCTCGGGTCCGTCGGACGGCCGGTGATGGTGGCCGAGGGCAGCTTCCCGTTCGCCCTCGGCCTCGACGGCTCGCCGTCGGGGATGCGCGACGCCGGACCGGTCGAGGGCAGCGTGCGCTCCGACACGGTCAGCCTGCGGATGTTCGAGGGCTTCGTGCGGCGCGGCGCGGGCGACCCGGGGAACTTCGCCCTCAACCTCGACCTCACCGGCACCTGGGGCCGCCCGCGCCTCGAGGGCGACCTCGCGGTGCGCGACGGGCGGCTCGCCTTCGCGCCCCTCGGCGCGGTGCAATGGCGCGACCTCACGGCGGACATCGGGCTCGTCGGGGACAGCGTGGCGGTCCGCCGGCTCACGGTGAACTCCGACCGGCCCGGGGACCGCAAGGGGCGCGCGTCGGTCTCCGGGTGGGTCAAGTTCACCGACCTCGACAATCCCGCGTTCGACCTCACCGCGCGCGCCTCGCGCTTCAACGCCTACAACGTCCGGGATGTCGCGGACATCGACGTCTCCGATTCGCTGCGCGTGAACGGCACGTTGCGCGCGGCGACGCTGCGCGGCGCCCTGACGGTGGATCACGCGACGATCGCGATCCCCGAGATCGCGACCAAGGACGTGATCTCGCTCTCCGAGTTCGACCGGTTCGGGCTGGTGGACACGACGGCGCTGCTCGACCGCCGCCTCGCGCCGACGGCGCCGCCGGTCTTCATCGACAACCTCACGGTGCGCGCCGTGCCGGTGCGGATGGGCCGCGACGTCTGGCTGCGCTCGGCCGAGGCGAACATCAACCTGGGCGGCGAGGTCTCGATCACGCGCGCCCAGGCGGGGCGCGGCGGACGCGCCGGCGAGGCGCAGCTCGCGCTCACGGGGTCGCTGCGCACCGTGCGCGGCACCTACGAGCTCGCGATCGGCCCGGTGCGGCGGACCTTCGAGGTGCAGGAGGGCTCGATCGACTGGTTCGGCGACCCGGACTTCGTCTTCGACCCGAGCCTCGACATCTGGGCGCAGCACACGGTGCGGCAGTACAGCAAGCAGGGCGCGCAGCCCGATGTCCGCGTGCGGGTCAACATCGGTGGCACGCTCAACGAGCCCACCGCCGCGCTGACGACGCCGGACTCGCTCCGCGTGCGGCAGGCGGACCTCATCAGCTACCTCGTCACCGGCGGCCCCAGCTTCGAGATCGGCGGCCGCAACGGGAACTACACGTCCACCGCGACGCGCATCCTCATCAGCTCGCTCGGCGGTGTGCTCGGCAGCAAGGCCGGCGGCCTGTGCGACGACGCGCGCGTCTCGACCGCCCTCGCCGACAACACGTCGCTGACGCTCAAGGGCGGCACCGCCGCGGCGCTCGAGGGCGCGCGCTTCAACTGCGGGAAGCAGGTCGGGCGCAGCGCATTCGTCCGCCTCGACGCCGGGCTCTGCCAGGTGGGCCAGTTCGTGCAGGGCAACTCGAGCCTCAACGCGGCAGCGTTCGCCAACTCGATCGGCGTCAAGCTCGACTACCTGCTCCGCCAGGGCTACACCGTCTCGGCCGGCGTCGAGCCGCCGACGAGCGCCGTGCTCTGCAACTCGACGCTGAACGCGCGCGGCTTCGTGCCCACGCCGCAGCAGTTCGGCTTCGACCTCTTCCGGGCGTGGCGCTTCTGAGACCGGCCACCGCGCCGCACCGCCATTGCGAAGCCCGCGCCGGACGCCATCTTCCCTAGCGCGTTCCCCCCCAGCTCCCGCACCCCCGCAGATGTCCAGCATCCTGATCATCGATGACGAGGTCGCGATCGCCACCGCGTTCGCGATGTTCTTCCGCCACGATGGCAAGCACCAGGTCGCCGAGGCGCACTCGGGTCGCGAGGGGATCGAGGCGTTCCGCCGGCTCAAGCCCGACCTCGTCCTCCTCGACGTCCGCCTCCCCGACATGACCGGCTTCGACGTGCTCGAGGCGATCCGGGAGGACCACCCGGTCGTGATCATGGTGACCGCGTTCGGCGACGTCCCGATGGCGGTGGACGCACTGCACCGGGGCGCCGAGAACTTCCTGACCAAGCCGGTGGACCTGAGCCACCTGTCGGCGGCCGCCGAGCGCGCGCTCGAGAAGGCCCAGCTGCGCCGGCTCAACCGCTGGCTCGGTGCGAAGCGCGGCGGCGAGGCGGCGGGCGTCACCTACGGGTCGTCGGCGATGATGCGGGAGCTGCAGGCGCAGGTCGCGCTGCTCGCCGGCTCCGACCGCACCACGGCGCTCGTGCTCGGCGAGAGCGGCTCGGGCAAGGGCCGGGTCGCCGAGGCGATCCACCGCCAGAGCCCGCGCGCGGACAAGCCGTTCGTCGAGGTCAACTGCGCGTCGCTGCGCCCCGAGTCGCTCGACCAGGAGCTGTTCGGGGTCGAGGGCGGGCCGGAGGTCCGTCGCGCGCCGGGCGCGTTCGAGGTCGCCGACGGGGGCACCATCTTCCTCGACGAGATCGCCGACCTCGACCCGACGCTGCAGCCGAAGCTGCTGCGCGTGCTGGAGGGGAAGGGCTTCCGGCGTGTCGGCGGGTCGGCGGAGGTCACGCCGAACGTGCGCGTGATCGCGGGCTCCTCGCGCGACCTCGGCGACGAGGTGACCGCGGGCCGCTTCCGCGAGGACCTGTACTACCGCCTCGCGGTCATGCCGATCAAGCTGCCGCCGCTCCGCGCACGGGCGCGCGAGGACCTGGTCGAGCTCGTCGCGAGCGTGCAGGACGGCCTCGCGCCGTCGCTGCCGGGCGCGCCGACCGCGGTCACCGACGCCGCGCTGGACGCGATCCTCCGGTATCCCTGGCCGGGCAACGTGCGCGAACTGCGCAACGTGCTGGAGCGCGCGATGCTCGTCGCCCGCGGGCTCCCCGCCGTGGACGTCGCGCACCTGCCGCGCGAGGTCCAGGGCGCCTCCGGCGGCAACGTGGCCCACCATGAGCCGCGCTCGCTCGCCGATGTGGAGCGCGCGCACATCGACCGCACGCTGCGCGCCCACGCGCACAACCGCACCCACGCGGCGCGCGAGCTCGGGATCTCGCGCGCGACGCTCATCAAGAAGATCCGCGAGTACGACCTCGCCGAGAAGTCGCGCTGACGCGCGGCACGCAGGAGGGATGATGTCCGAGACCGACGCCATGATCTGCCGCGCCTGCGGGAAGAAGGAGCGCGCCTCGGAGGGCTATCCCTGCGAGCGGTGCGAGACCTTCATCTGCCAGATCTGCAACATGCGCGGCGTCGTGCTCTGCGCGAGCTGCCAGGCCCTCGAGGACGCCGAGCGCGAGGCGAAGGCGTCGGGCGGCACGCCGTGAGCCGCGCGCGCCGCGGGGCCCGCGCGTGAGCGTCTCGCTCGAGCGGTTCGGCCTCGCCGTCGGGCACGCGACCGACGCCGCGGGTGGCACGGGGCTCACGGTCGTCCGCGGCATCGCCGCACCGCACCGCGCCGCCGCCGCGGTGATCGGGCGGGCCACCGGGTCGCGCGAGCTCGCCCTCCTTGAGCCCGGCCACCTCGTCGAGCGCGTCGATGCGGTGCTCCTCGCGGGCGGGTCCGCGTTCGGCCTCGATGCCGCGGCCGGTGTGATGCGCTGGATGGAGGCGCACGGGCGCGGGTTCCCGGCCGGCGCCGGCGTCGTCCCCATCGTGCCGGCCGCCGTCTGCTTCGACCTCGGCCCGTGCGGCCGCTGGGATGCGCGGCCCACGCCCGCGATGGCCGAGGCAGCCTGCGCCGCCGCGGTCCCGCACGGCATCGCCGAGGGGAGCGTCGGGGTCGGCACGGGGCTCACCGTCGGGAAGCTCCTCGGCAAGGCGGGCGCGATGAAGGGCGGGTTCGGGCTCGCGGTGGCCGAAGGGCGCGGGGCCGCGGCGGCGGCGATGGTCGCCGTGAACGCCTTCGGCGACGTCCGCGACGCGGCGGGGCGGATCCTCGCCGGCGCGCGCCGGCCTGATGGCGGCTTCGCCGACACGGAGGCCACCCTCGCGGCCGGTGCGCCCGCCGCCGCGTTCGGCCGTGCGGCGGCACCCAACACCACGCTCGCGGTGATCGCCGTGGATGGGGCGCTTTCGCGCCTCGAGCTCCAGCAGGTCGCGCGGGCGGCGACGGCCGCCTACCACCGCCGGCTCGCCCCCGCGGGCTCCGCGTTCGACGGCGACATCGTGTTCGCACTCGCGCCGATGGAGGGGGCTGCGGTCCCGCTCGCCCAGGCCGAGCGGCTCGCCGTCCAGGCGCTGGAGACGGCGATCGAGCGCGCCGTGCGCCTCGCGGCGGGCCGCGACGGCATCCCCGGGCTCGCCGACGGTTGAGCGCGGCGCGCGGCCGGCCGCGCGCCCTAGCTGACCATGCCGCGGATCGGCGCCCCGAGGCTCGGCGTGCCGACGCGGACGTGCAGCACGAGCTCGGCGCACGGGTCGCCGTCGAGGGAGATCCGCAGCAGGTGGGCCCCGCCCTCCTGGATGGGCAGGTCGATCGCCGCGATCACGGGCACGTCGAGCTCGGTCGCGCCCTGCGGCGGCTGGCCGACCTCGAGCTCGCCCGACGATGACCAGAGCTCGTCGCCGCCCGGGCTCACCCATGCGAACGCGAGCACGTGCCGCCCGACGTCCTCGGGCAGCGCCTTGAGCCGCACGACGAGCGTGGCGCGCGGATGGACCGCCGGCACCTGGGCGACATGCAGGGCGTCGAACACGCCGAGGACGTTGAGCTTCCCTTCCTGGGAGATGTTCGCCGCGTCGGCGAATAGCGCGAAGGAGACGTGCATCGGGGGAAGATAGCGCGCACGGGGCGGGGGCGGCGATGCGCGGGGCGCCACCCGTTAGCTTTCGCCCGTGCCCCACGCCGAGCATCCGCTGCCCCATCCGAAGCCCCAGTCGCACGGCATCGAGGCCGCCCTGGTCCTCATGGCCGTGATCTGGGGCGTGAACTTCTCGGTGGTGAAGTACGGCACGCAGGTGATGGAGCCGATCGCCTACAATGCGCTGCGCATGCTGCTCGGCGCGACCGTGCTGCTGGCGATGGCGCTGGCGCGGCCGGCCGCCCGGCCCGCCTCGCGCGACCTGCGGAAGCTCCTCCTCCTCGGCGTGCTCGGGCACTGCATCTATCAGGTGCTGTTCATCAACGGCATCGCGCGCACGCGCGCCGGCACCGCCGCCCTCGTGATCGCGGCCAGTCCGGCGATGGTCGCGCTCGTGGCGCGCCTCTTCGGCCACGACCGGCTGCCGTGGCGCGCCGTGGCCGGCATCGGGCTCTCCATCGCGGGCGTCTCGCTCGTGCTCGGCGGCACCGCGACCACCGAGGGCGCCTCGCACCTCGTGGGCGACCTGATGATCCTCGCCGCCGTCGGCTGCTGGGCCTTCTACACCAACTGGCTCGTCGAGCTCACCCAGCGGGTGGATGCCGTGCAGGTGGCGGCGTGGACGCTGGTCGGCGGCGTCGTGCCGCTCGCGGCCATCGCCGCGCCCGCGCTGATGCGCGTGGACTGGGGCGCCGTCGCGTGGCTCACCTGGGGCGCCGTCCTCTACTCCGGCGTCGGGGCGATGGTGTTCGCGTACCTCATCTGGTACCGCGGGGTGCACCTGATCGGGCCCACGCGGACCTCCATGTTCGGCAATCTGCAGCCGGTGGTCGCGGTGCTCGTGGCGTGGGTGGTCCTGCACGAGGTGCCGACGCCCGTGCAGGGCGTCGGCGCGGTGACGGTCATCGGCGGCCTCTACCTCTCCCGCAAGTGACGCGCGTCGTCCTGTTCGACATCGACGGCACGCTGCTCGTGAGCCACGGCGCGGGCCGCGCCGCGATGGAGGCGGCGCTGCTCGCGCACTTCGGCGATGCCGGCCCGCCGAGCTACCGCTACGACGGCAAGACCGACCGCCTCATCGTGCGCGAGACGATGCGGCTCGCCGGCTTCGACGACGCGACGATCGATGCGCGGATGGATGCCGTGCTCGACGCCTACCTCGCCCACCTGACCGGCGCGATCTCGGCGCGCGCCGGGCTCGCCTACGCGCTCCCCGGCGTGCACGCGCTGCTCGACGCGGTGGAGGCCGCGGACGACCTCGTCCTGGGGCTCCTCACCGGCAACGTGGTGCCGGGGGCCCGCGCGAAGCTCGCGGCCGTGGACATCGCGTTCGACCGGTTCGCCGTCGGGGCGTTCGGGTCGGACCACGAGCACCGGCCGGAGCTCCCGCCCATCGCGCAGCGGCGGGCGAGCGCCCTCCTCGGCCGGGAGGTGCCGGGGGATCGCATCGTCATCATCGGGGACACGCCGGCCGACGTGCAGTGCGGCCGCGGCATCGGCGCGCGCGCCATCGCCGTGGCCACCGGCGGGTTCGGCGTGGCGGAGCTCGAGGCGCACGCGCCCGCCGCGACGTTCGCCGACCTGACCGACACCGCCGGCGTGCTCGCCGCCATCCGCGATGCGTGAGGTCGAGCTCAAGGCCGTCGTGCCGGACCTCGACGCGTCGCGCGCGGCGCTGGTCGCGGCCGGCGCCGTGCGCACCTACGCCGGGCGCCTCGAGGACCGGCGCTACGACACGCCGGCCCGCGGGCTCGCCGGACGCGACCACGTGCTGCGGCTCCGCGTGTACCGGGGCGCGCCGGTGCGGGCGACGCTCGACTGGAAGGGCCCGACCGGCTACGCCGACGGCTACAAGGTGCGCGAGGAGCTCACGACGCCGCTCGGCGACCCCGAGGCGCTCGCGGCGATGCTGGAGCGCATCGGCTGTGTGGTGACGCGCGAGATCGACCGCGAGATCGAGCAGTACGACCTCGGCGGCACCACGGTGCGGTTCGAGCGCTATCCGCGGATGGACGTGCTCGTCGAGGTGGAGGGCGAGCCGGCGGGCATCGAGCGCGCGATCGCCGCGCTGGGGCTGCCGCGGGCGTCCTTCACGACCGAACGGCTGCCCGACTTCGTGCGGCGCTATGAGGCCCGCACGGGGACGCGGGCCGCGATCTGCGATCGTGAGCTCACGGGCGATTATCGTTATGCCACCGCCGATGCCTGACTTCACGCTCCCCGAGTTCACGCGGTCGCTCCGTGCCCTGGCCGTGCCGTCGGCGCCGGGCTCGGACCACGACCGCGTGTTCAAGCCGCTGATCGCGGCGCGCACGGCGGCGCACAAGGTGCAGGGCGTGGACGCGCAGGTCGCTGCCTTCGATGCCGGACGGCTGGAGCGGGAGTGGCGCGAGGCCATCGCCGCGCTGGCCGCGTCCCGCCACGCCGGCTCCGCGCCCGACCGGCGCGCGCTGGAGGCGGAACTCGACACGCTCGCGGCGCCGCTCTGGGCCCAGCTCAAGGCGATGCAGGCTGCCGGTCAGCGCGCCCGCGCCGCGGCCGCGCCGGAGCGCGAGTCCGCCTGGACCGCGTGGGTGACCGCCGTGCAGCGGGTCTTCGATGCCGCCGACGACTGGTGGCGCGCCGCGCTCCCCGTCCTCGCCGATCCGCGCGGCCGGCAGGGCTCGCTCTGGCGCCGCGTCCTGCGGAGGTCCCCATGATCGTCGGCGTCGGGTTCGACCTCGTCGCGATCGCCCGCGTCGAGAAGATGCTCACCGCGAAGTCGCAGCGGGCGCTCGACCGGCTCTTCACCGCGCACGAGCAGGAGTACGCGCTCAAGCGCGCCCGGCCGGCGATGCACCTCGCCGCCCGCCTCGCGGCCAAGGAGGCGGCCTTCAAGGCACTGACCGGCTCCGACGAGGCGAAGCTCATCGGCTGGAAGGAGGCCGAGGTGCGCCGGGGCGAGGAGGGGCCGCCCGTCCTGCACCTCACGGGGCGCGCGGCGGCGCGCGCCACCGAGCTCGGCGTGGCGCGGATCCACCTGACGCTGACGCACACCGACGACATCGCCGGCGGGATCGTCATCCTGGAGCGCTGAGGGCGGACCGCAGGGTGTCGCGGGCCGACACACCTGCCGGACGGTCCCCGCGGAACCGCGGCGCAACCCTCCCGTAGGGTGGCCTGTCCAATCGCGTGTCCCGGTCGTCCCGCCGCCCCGCGGCGCCCCTCCCGACGGAGCCGTTCCGATGTCGCTGTCCCGCTGGTCCGCCGCTGCGCTCGCCGCCGCGGTCCTCTCGTCCGCGCCCCTCGCGGCCCAGGCGCGCGCCGCGTCCGCCGCAGCCGCCGCCACGGTGCCGGTCGCGCTCCCGACCCGCAGCGCGGCGCAGGCGGTCCGCCTCGCCGGCACGGCGCCGGTCATCGATGGGCGCGCGGACGACGCCGCGTGGCGCGCCGCGCCGGCGATCGACCAGTTCCTCGAGTACGAGCCCAACACCGGCGCCGAGCCGCGCTTCCGCACCGAACTGCGCGTGCTGTACGACGACCGGTACCTCTACATCCTCGGGCGGATGTACGATCCCGCCCCCGACTCGATCATCTCTCTGCTCTCGCGCCGCGACGTGCGCACGGAGAGCGAGCAGCTCAAGCTCGTGATCGATTCGTACCACGACCGGCGCACCGCCTACCAGTTCATCCTGAACCCGGCCGGCGTGAAGCGCGACTTCTATGTGTACAACGACCAGGTCGAGGACCCGACCTGGGACGCCGTCTGGGACGGCATGGCGGGCATCGATTCGCTCGGCTGGGTCGCCGAGTTCCGCATCCCGTTCAGCCAGATGCGCTTCGCCGACCTGGCGCAGCACACGTTCGGGCTGCTCGCGGTGCGCGACATCGCGCGGACGCGCCAACGGCTCTCCTGGCCGCTCCTCCGGCGCGACGTGCAGGGCTATGTCTCGCAGGCAGGGGAGGTGTCGGGCATCGGGCGGCTGCCGCAGCCGCGGCGGCTCGAGATCCTGCCGTACAGCGTGACCAAGAACGTGACCCGGCCCGCCGGGGCGGGCTGGGCGCATCCGTTCCTGCAGACCGTCGGCGCCGACGTGAAGTACGGGCTCTCCAGCAACCTCACGCTCGACGCGACGATCAACCCCGACTTCGGCCAGGTCGAGGCCGACCCGGCGGTGCTCAACCTCACCGCCTTCGAGCAGTTCTTCGAGGAACGCCGGCCGTTCTTCCTCGAGGGCGCGGGGATCTTCGACTTCCGCACCAACTGCGGCGACATCGACGAGCAGTGCACGGGGCTCTTCTACTCCCGTCGCATCGGCCGCGCGCCGCAGCTCGGTGGGCTCTACGCCGACCCGGCCAACCCCACCACGTCGCGCATCGTCGGGGCGGGGAAGCTCTCGGGCCGCTTCGCCAACGGCTTCTCGATCGGCGTGCTCGACGCGGTCTCCGAACGCGAGACCGGCGCCGGCGGCCGCACCATCGAGCCGCAGACGAACTATGCCGTCGTCCGCGGGCTCCAGGAGGTCCGGAAGGGGCAGGGCGGCATCGGCTTCATGCTGACCGCCGTCAACCGCCAGCTCGACGGCGACACGCGCGACTTCCTGCGCGCCGAGGCCTACACCGGCGGCGTGGACCTGCGCCAGCGGATGTTCGCCGGCAACTACGAGCTGCAGGCGATGGTGTCGGGCAGCCTCGTGCGCGGTTCCGCGGCGGCGATCGCGGCGACGCAGCGGAACGGCGTGCACAACTACCAGCGTGGCGATGACGGCCTCACGTACGATCCGGCGCGCACCGCGCTCGGCGGCGATGCCCAGCGGGTCTCGTTCTCGAAGTTCGGCGGCGGCATCACCCGCTTCCAGACGGTCTGGCAGCGCTACTCGCCGGGGTACGAGACCAACGACCTCGGCTTCCAGTCCCGCGCCGACGAGCACCTCTGGCGCAACTGGTACGCCTTCCAGTTCCAGCAGCCGACGCGGTACTACCGGCGCGGCTTCGTGAACCTGAACTCGTGGATGAACTGGACCGACGAGGGGCTGCTGACGCAGTTCGGGTTCAATACCAACTCCCACTTCGAGCTGCCGAGCACGCACTGGCTCCACTTCGGCATCAACGGCGGGCCGGCGGCGTCGTTCGACGACCGCGCGGCCCGCGGCGGCGAGGCGTTCCGGCGGGCCGCGTGGGTGGAGGGCTGGGCGGGCTGGGAGGGCGATGTCCGGCGCACCTGGACCCCCAACTTCTTCGGCGGGATGTGGCGCGGCGACGAGTGGCGGTCGCGCGGGTGGTGGATCAATCCCGGCATGACGCTGCGCGCCGGCTCGCGCTTCAACGCGTCGCTCGCGGCGAACGTGAACCACGCCCGCAACGACACCCAGTGGTTCGAGAACTACGGCGACGTCACCACCGACACCGCGCACGTCACGTTCGCCGAGCTCGACCAGTGGACCGTCGGGATCACCTCGCGCCTCAACTTCACCGCGACCCGGAACCTGTCGATCCAGCTCTACGCCCAGCCGTTCGTCTCGGTCGGCGACTTCCGCGAGTGGAAGGAGCTGGGCGACGCGCGGTCGCGCGACTACGACGCACGGTTCATCCCGTACGGCGGCGGTGCGGACCCGGGTGGCTTCAACTTCAAGCAGCTGCGCACCAACACGGTGGTGCGCTGGGAGTACCGGCCGGGCTCGGTGCTGTTCGTCGTCTGGCAGCAGGGGCGCGACCGCGGCCTCGGCGCGCCGACCGACTTCAGCTTCCGGCGCGACTTCGGGGACCTCTTCGCACTGCACCCCGACAACACGCTGCTCGTGAAGTGGTCCTACTGGATCAATCCCTAGCGCGGGGGGCGGGCGGGGCCAGGCCCCGCCCGCTCAGGCCTTCGCGAGGATGCCCGGCCGCGTCGCCGACGGCGTGTGGCGTGCGCGCATCCAGAGGCCGCCGGCCACCACGAAGCCGATCGCGATCAGCTGCGCCATCGTGAAGCCGCCGAAGAAGCGGTCATCCTTGGCGCGGAAGAACTCGACGATGAACCGCTCGATCCCCTGCAGCACGCAGTAGACGCCGAACAGCCAGCCGGCCGCGTGCTTGTGGTCGCGGAGCCGCCACAGCAGGAAGAACATCGCGGTCCCCATCGCGACCTCGTACAGCTGGGTCGGGTGCACCGCGAGCACCTGCTGGGCCGGCATCTCGGCGTAGTCGCGCAGCCCGAACTGCCGCACGAGGTTCGCCACCGTGCTCGGGGGCGCGCCCTCGGGGAAGGCGACGGCGAGCGGGCCGTTCCACGGGGTGCCGTAGTCGTCGCCCACCGCCCAGCAGCCGCTCCGCCCGACCGCGTACGCGGCGGCGAGGCCCGGGGCCGTCGCGTCGGAGATCCGCGCGAAGCTCTCCTTGCGCATCACCACGACGAGCACGCTGCCGAGGATGCCGCCGCCGAGCCCGCCCCAGAAGACGAAGCCCGCGCGGCTGAAGAGCGCGTCGATGTCGCCCACCAGCGCGGTGTAGTAGAGCTTGGCGCCGAGCAGCCCGCCGATCACCGCGGCCACGGTGATGTCCCCCATGATCTCCGCGCTCCAGCCGCGGCGCTCCAGCTCCTCGGAGGCGACCGCCTGGCCGATGAGGAAGGCGAGCAGCATCGCGAGCCCGAAGCCGGTGAGCTCCAGCGGGCCCACCTGGTACGAGAACGGGTGGTGGATGACGGGGTCCATGCGCGAAAGCTAGCGGGCCGCGGCGGGCGCGGCGACGAGTCCGGGGATCGGCAGCGCCGAGTGGGCGTTGAGTGCGGCGGTGTCGCGCTGGCCGGCCTCGAAGCGGAAGAGTCCGGCCGCCCCGATCATCGCCGCGTTGTCGGTGGCGAGCCGTGGGGAGGGCGCGAAGACGCGGCCGTCCACCGCGCCGGCGGCGGCCGTCATCGCCTCGGCCAGCGTGCGGTTGCAGGCCACGCCCCCGCCCAGCACGATGCGTGTGCGGCCGTGCGCGCGCGCGGCGCGCATCGTCTTGGCGACCAGCGTGTCGATCAGGGCGTCCTGGAAGGCCCGCGCGAGGTGCGGCCGGTCGCGCTCGAGGTCGTCGCTCGCGCGCACCGCGTGCAGCACCGCCGTCTTGAGGCCGCTGAAGGAGACGTCATAGTAGTCGTCGTCGCCGGGGCGCTGCCCGGCGTTGAGCATGGGCCGCGCGAAGCGGAAGCGCTTCGGGTCGCCGGCCCGCGCGAGCGCCTCGATGTGCCGGCCGCCGGGGTACGGGAGCCCCATCAGCTTGGCGGTCTTGTCGAAGGCCTCCCCCGCCGCGTCGTCCCGCGTCTCGCCGAGCAGGCGGTAGCGGCCCCACGCCTCGACATCGAGCAGCAGCGTGTGGCCGCCCGACACGAGCAGCGCGGTGAACGGCGGCACCGCGTCGGGATGCTCGAGGGCGGTGGCGAAGAGGTGCCCTTCCATGTGATGCACGCCGAGCACCGGCTTGCCGAGCGCGTGCGCCAGTGCCTTCGCGTAGCTCACGCCCACGAGGAGGGCGCCCACGAGTCCCGGGGCGTGCGTCACCGCGATGGCGTCGATCGCGTCGAAGCCGGCACCGGCGTCGGCGAGGGCCTGCCGCGTGACGGGCACGACCGCGGTGAGGTGCTCGCGCGAGGCGATCTCGGGGACGACGCCGCCGAAGATGCGGTGCACGTCCTGCGACAGGATGACCAGCGATTCGAGGCGCGGCGCGTCGGCGGTGCCGCTCACGACCGCCGCGGACGTCTCATCGCACGAGCTCTCGAGCGCGAGCAGCCGTGTCATTGGGGGGCGTGGTGGCGGGCCGCCGCGTCGGGGCCGGGGTGTTGGATCGGCCGTCGGTCCGGGGCTCCGCGAGCAGGCGCTCGAGGTAGGCGACGGTCTTCTCGCTCGACCAGTCGTCCTCGCCGAACGGCGCGCCGATCACCCGGCGCCGGATGACGCCCTCACGGTCGAGGATGAACGTCTCGGGGACGCCGGTGGTCTGGTAGCGGTCGCGGATCGCGCCCGGCGCGTCGTGGAGGATCTCGAACGACAGCCCGAGCTCGTCGGCGAAGGCGTTCACCCGCGCCTCCATCCCGGGATCGTCCACGCTCACGGCGACGATGCGGAGGCCCTTCGGCCCGAGCCGCTCGTGCAGCTTCTCGAGCGACGGCATCTCGATGCGGCACGGCCCGCACCACGTCGCCCAGATGTTCAGCAGCACCACCTCGCCCTCGTAGTCCGCGACGTGCTTCGCGACGCCGGCCGCGCCCGCCGCCCCGCCGCGCGGCGGCAGCGTCACCGCCGTGAAGTCCGGCGCGGCGGAGCCGATGGCGATCGGGAAGAGTTCATCCCGCAGCACGTACATCGCGGTGCCCAGCCCGGCCGCCATGAACGCGACCGCGCCCCCGACCAGCAGCCACTGCCGCCGGTCGCTCATGCCTGCTCCGCGCAGAGCGCGCGCAGCGCTGCGATCTCCGCCTTCGGATCCTTCGCCGAGAACACCGCGTTCCCCGCGACGAAGGTGTCGGCGCCGGCGCGCCAGACCGACTGGATCGTCTCGCGCGCGATCCCGCCATCCACCTCGAGCAGCGCGTGGCTCCCGGCGGCGTCGAGCAGCTGCCGCGCCCGCGCGACCTTGCCGACCGTGGCGGGGATGAATTTCTGCGCCCCGTAGCCCGGGTTCACCGTCATCACGAGCAGGAGGTCGAGGTCCGCCGCGATCTCGCGCACCGTCTCGAGCGACGTGCTCGGGTTGAGCGTCGCGCCGGCCTTGAGCCCCAGCTCCTTGATCCGCATCACCTGGCGGTGCAGGTGCGGCGCCGTCTCCACGTGGATCGTGATCAGGTCCGCCCCCGCCTTCGCGAAGCTGTCGAAGTACTTCTCCGGCTCGACGACCATCAGGTGGCAGTCGAGCGGCAGCTTCGTGAGGCGCCGGCAGGTCTCGATGACCTTCGCGCCGAACGTGAGGTTGGGCACGAACACCCCGTCCATCACGTCCACGTGCAGCCAGTCGGCGCCGCCCTCCTCGATGATGGCGAGCTCCTCCTTGAAGCGCCCGAGATCGGCCGCGAGAAGGGACGGGGCGATGCGGACGGTGCGCGACATCAGGAGGCTCCCCGGCGCAGGCGCGCCGCGAACGATCCATCGGTGTGATGCCGCTGGGGGAGCACCCGGAGCCGGCCGGCGTCGAGCACGCCCGCGGGGACGCTTCCCTCGGGCGGGGGCTCGAGCCGCCACTCCGGGTGGTCGGCAAGGAAGGCCTCGACCTGCGCGTCGTTCTCCTCGGGTTCGAGGGAGCAGGTCGAGTAGATGAGCAGGCCGCCGGGGCGCACGGCCTCGGCCGCCGCGCGCAGGATCGCGCGCTGCGTCGCGGCCATCACCGCGAGGTCGGAGGGGCGCAGCCGCCAGCGCGCGTCGGGATGGCGGCGGAAGGTGCCGGTGCCCGTGCACGGGGCGTCCACGAGCACGGCGTCGAACGTGCCGAGCTGCGCGGCCTCGCGCGCATCGAGCACGACCGGCGTCACGTGGTCGAGCTCGAGCCGGTCCACGGTCTCCTGCAGCCGGCCGAGGCGCGCTTCGCTCTGGTCGGCGGCGATCACCTCGCTGGCGGTGCGCGCGAGCTCCACCGCCTTGCCGCCCGGGGCCGCACAGAGGTCCGCGACGCGTGCGCCGGCGGGGATCGCCGCGTACTGCGTCACGAGCGTCGCGGCCGGGTCCTGCACGAAGCAGCGGCCCTGCTGGAACGCGCCCAGCGAGGTGAGCAGCGCGCCGCCCGTGATCTGCAGCGAATCCGGCACGAGCGGCGCCTCGTGCACCTCGACGCCGGAGGCCTCGAGCATCGCCTCCAGCTGCTCGCGGACCACGCCCCATGGCCGGAGGATGAGCGGCGCCTCGCGGTTGTTGGCGTCGAGCAGTGCCCGCGTCTCGTCGGCGCCCCAGCGCGCCACCCAGCGTGCCACGAGCCAGCGCGGGTGCGAGCCCTCGACGGCGAGCGCCTCCACCGGGTCGCTCGGCAGCGGCGGGGCGAGTGCGTCGCGCTCGCGGTCGAGCCGCCGCAGCACCGCGTTCACGAGCTTGCTCGCGCCCATGCCGTGGCGCTGCTTGGCGAGTTCCACCGTCTGCGCGATCGCCGCGTACGGCGGCACGCTGCCCATGTGGAACAGCTGGTAGGCGCCGAGCCGCAGGAGGTCCGCGAGGTCGCCGTCGAGGCGCGCCAGGCCGCCGCGCACGCGCGGGGCCAGCAGGTGGTCGATCCACCCGCGGCGGCGCAGCATCCCCCAGACGAGCTCCTGCGTCCACCGCCGGTCGCGCGGATCGAGCACCGCGGCGCGGCGGTCGAAGGCGGCGTCGAGCAGCTGGCCGGCGCGGAGGTCGGCGAGCGTGTCGGCGGCCGCGAAGCGGGTGTCGGTGACCATCGAGAGCTGGGAGGGCATGCTCCCGGAAATCTAGCGACCGGGGGGAGGGGGTCCCCTCCGGAGGTCGGCCGGGGCGTCCCGCCGGGGATGGGAGCTAGGCCGGCAGCGCCCAGCGGTCGCCGACCGCGACGCCCCGCCCTTGGGCCCAATCGAGCGCCGCCAGGCGGCGCTTGCCGGCGGGGTGCACGGCCTCCACGGCCACCGCGCCCGTGCCGCAGGCCACGACCAGCCCGCCCTCGTCCACCGCGAGCACCTCGCCGGCATCGCCGCGGCGGTCGGGGAGCACGCGGGCCCCGTAGAGCCGCACCTCGCCGTCGCGCAGCAGGCCCCAGGCCCCCGGTTTCGGGTCGAAGGCGTGGATCGCGCGCGCGACCTCCGCGGCGGGCCGCGTGAAGTCGAGCCGCGCCATCGCGCGCTCGATCTTCGGCGCGTAGGTCACCAGCGCCTCGTCCTGCGGCGTCTCCCCGGCGGCGCCGGACTCACCGGCCTCGAGCAGCGTCACGGCCTCGACGATCGCCTCGGCCCCGAGCTCCGAGAGGCGCTCCGTGAGCTCGCCCGCCGTCTCCTGCGGGTCGATGCCCGTGCGGAGCGCGAGGAGCACCGGGCCCGCATCGAGGCCGAGCACCATCCGCATGATGCACACGCCCGTCTCCGCATCGCCGGCGAGCATCGCCGCCTGGATCGGCGCGGCGCCGCGCCAGCGCGGGAGCAGCGACGCGTGGATGTTCAGCGTGCCCAGGCGCGGCAGGTCGATGAGGTCCTGCCGCAGGATGTGCCCGTACGCCACCACCACGGCGAGGTCGGGCGCGAGCGCGCGCAGGGTCCCGAGGAACTCCTCGCCGCGGGGCCGGTCGGGCTGCAAGACGGGGATGCCCTCCTCGAGGGCGACGACCTTCACCGGCGACGGCACGAGCGTCGAGCGCGAGCGGCCCTGCGGCCGGTCCGGCTGCGTGACGACCGCGACCACGTCGTGCCCCTCGCCGATCAGGGCGCGGAGCGGCGGGACCGCGAACTCGGGGGTGCCGAAGAAGAGGATGCGCATCGCGCGCGGCGCGCCTCAGTCCGCGGCGTCGGGGGCGCGCTCGGCGGGGCCGGTACCGGGCGTGAGGATGCGTAGGCCGTCGGGGTACTTCGTTCGCTCCTCCTCCCACGTCGCGAGCGCCGCGCGCCGCTTGAGGAAGCTCAGGTGGTCGAGGAAGAGCTTGCCGTGCAGATGGTCGATCTCATGCTGCAGGCAGACGGCGAGCAGCTCGGTCCCCTCGACCTCGATCGTCGCGCCGTCGCGGTCCATCGCGCGCACCTTCACCCACTGCGAGCGCTCCACCCAGCCGTACACATCGGGGATCGAGAGGCAGCCCTCCTCCCACTTGATCTTCCCCTTCCGCTCGATGATCTCGGGGTTGAAGAGCGTGAACAGCTGCTCCCCCACCTCGACCACGCACAGCGCCTCGCTGCGGCCCACCTGCGGCGCCGCGAGCCCGACGCCCTCGGCGGCCCGCATCGTCTCGATCATGTCGTCGGCCAGCCGGCGCAGCTCGTCCGTGACCGCGGGGACGCGCGTCGTCTCCTGGCGCAGGATCGGCTGGCCGAGGACCGTGATCGGGAGGATCGCCATTACGCCTGCAGGTCCTCGCCGCCCACCGCCGCGATGCGCGAGCGCACGACCACGAGGCGCGACTCGGCGCTCTTGATCGTGATGTGGTCGCCCATCGTCGCCTGCGCCTGGCCGTCCTTCTGGCCCTGCGCGATGTGCACGACCTCGCCGACGATGCCGCCGGCCGTCACCACCTGGTCACCCTTCTTGATCCCCATCACCTTCGTCTCGTGCTCCTTCCGCTGCTTCCCCTGCGGGCGGATGACGAGGAAGTAGAAGATCGCGAAGATCGAGCCGAACATGAACAGCGTGCCGACCGGCGAGGGGCCGGGGGCCGCAGCCTGCAGGAAGAGAACGGGATGCACGGGGGTCAGTCCTGGTTCTGGGGGGAGCCGGCGTGGAAGCGCGCGAGCCACTCGCGGCTCCAGCTCGTGAACGTCCCGGCGCGGATCGCCTCGCGGGCGCGGCGCATCAGGGCGATGAGGAAATGTACATTGTGCAGCGAGAGGAGGCGGAGCCCCAGCACCTCCTCCGCGGCGACGAGGTGCCGGACGTAGGCCCGGCTGAACCGCCGGCAGGTGGCGCAGGCGCACCCCTCCTCCAGCGGCCGCGGGTCCCGCCGGAACTCCGCCCGCTTGATGTTCACCCGGCCGCGGCTGGTCAGGATCGCCCCCGTGCGCCCGAAGCGCGTCGGTGCCACGCAGTCGAACAGGTCCACCCCGCGCGCGACCCCCTCGAGCAGGTCCTCGGGATACCCGACGCCCATCAGGTAGCGCGGCCGGTCCGCCGGGATGGCGGCGTCGCAGACCTCGAGCATCGCGTACATGTCCGGCTTCGCCTCGCCGACCGACAGCCCGCCGATCGCCCAGCCGTGCCACGGCGCGGGGCGCACCACCGGCGCACCGGCATCGCCCGTGGTGCCGCGCGCGCCGAGCTCCCCGATCGCCGCGGCGGCGGCGCGGCGCAGGTCGGCGTGGACGCCGCCCTGCACGATCGGGAAGAGCGCCTGGCGCGGTGCCCCCTCCACCGCATGCAGCCGGTCGAATTCGGCGCGGCAGCGCGCGAGCCAGCGGAGGCTCCGCGCACTCGCGTCCGCGGACGCCGCGTGCGCCGACTGTCCGGGAATGACGTGGTCGAACTGCATCATCACGTCGGCGCCGAGGTTGGTCTCGATCGCCATCACCGACTCCGGCGTGAAGCGCTTGAGCGCGCCGTCGATGTGGCTGCGGAACTCGACGCCGTCCTCGCTGACCGTGTTCAGCTGCGCGAGCGAGAACACCTGGAAGCCGCCCGAGTCGGTGAGCATCGGGCCGTCCCAGCCGCTGAAGCGCTGCACGCCGCCGAGCTCGCGCACCAGGTCGTCGCCCGGGCGGAGGTGGAGGTGGTAGGCGTTGGCGAGGATCATCTGCGCGCCCATCGCGCGCAGCTCGGCGGGGTCGAGCGACTTGACGGTGGCGAGCGTGCCGACCGGCATGAAGGCCGGCGTCTCGACGACGCCGCGCGGCGTGGTGAAGGCGCCGGCGCGCGCGCGGCCCTCGGTCGCGTCGATGCGGAAGGAGAAGTCGGGCGCGGTCACAGGAGGAGCATCGCGTCGCCGTACGAGTAGAAGCGGTAGCGTTCGCGCACCGCGACGTCGTAGGCGTGCCGCATGAGGTCGTAGCCCGCCACCGCCGCGACGAGCATCAGCAGGGTCGAGCGGGGGAGGTGGAAGTTGGTGACCAGCGCGTCGATCGACCGCGGGCGCTGCGGCGGCCGGATGAAGATGGCGGTCTCGCCGCTCCCGGCCCGGTAGCGGCCGGCCCGCGCGTCGGTGCCGGCGGCGGCGTCGGGGACGCCCGGCGCGTACACGCTCTCGAGGGTGCGGAGCGAGGTCGTGCCCACCGCCACGACGCGCCGGCCCGCCGCGCGTGTGGCGTCGAGGAGCCGCGCCGTCGCCTCCGGCACGTCGTACCACTCCGCGTGCATCACGTGTGCCGCGGGGTCCTCGACGTCCACCGGCTTGAACGTGCCCGCCCCCACATGGAGCAGCACCTCGGCGCGCTGCACGCCCTGCGCCGCGAGCGCGGCCAGCAGCTCGGGCGTGAAGTGCAGTCCGGCCGTCGGGGCGGCCACCGAGCCCTCCTGCCGCGCGAAGACCGTCTGGTAGCGCTCGGCGTCCGCCGGCCCATCGCCGCGCCGGATGTAGGGCGGGAGGGGGAGGTGCCCGTAGTTCGCGATCGCCGCGTGGAGGGCGGCGCGCGGCGCGGGCCCATCGGTCGAGTCGTCCGCCGGCGCGAGGTGCAGGCGCACCATCCGCGTGCCGCGGTCCGTGGCCTCGAGGATCTCGGCGTCGAACCCCGGCGCGATATGCACGCGGCGTCCGGGCTTCAGCTTGGCGCCGGGCTGCACCATCGCCTCCCAGGTCGCGTCGCCGGTCTCGCGCAGCAGGAGGACCTCGGCGGGCGCGCCGGAGTCGCGGTGCCCGAGGAGGCGTGCCTTGAACACGCGCGTCGTGTTCACGACGAGGGCATCGCCGGCGCCGAGGTAGCCGGGCAGGTCGCGGAAGGTGCGGTGCTCGAGCCGGCCGTCCGCGCGGTGCACCACGAGCAGCCGCGACGCGTCGCGCCGCTCGGCCGGCACCTGCGCGATCAGCTCGTCCGGCAGCGCGAAGTCGTAGTCGGCGGTGCGGAGGCCGCTCAGAACAGGTCCCGCTGCGGCGCGTCGGGCGGCGCGTAGCCGAGGTGCCGGAACGCCTGCGCCGTCGCGACGCGGCCGCGCGGCGTGCGCTGCAGGAACCCGTGCTGCACGAGGAAGGGCTCGTACACCTCCTCGAGCGTGTCGGCGTCCTCGCCGACCGCGGCGGCGATCGTGCCGACGCCCACCGGTCCGCCCTCGAACTTCTCGATGATCGCGCGGAGGATGCGCGCGTCCATCTCGTCGAGGCCGAACTCGTCCACGTCGAGCATCGCGAGCGCCTCGCGCGCCACGTCCTGCGAGATGTGCCCCTGCGCCTTCACCTGGGCGAAGTCGCGCACGCGGCGCAGCAGCCGGTTGGCCACGCGCGGCGTGCCGCGCGCGCGCCGCGCCAGCTCGCGCGCGCCGCCGGCGTCGATCCCCGCGCCGATCACGGTGGCCGTCCGGTGCACGATCTCCTCGACCTCCTCCGGCGGATAGTAGTTCATCCGCAGCTCGATCCCGAACCGCGCCCGCAGCGGTGCGGTGAGCATCCCGAGGCGCGTCGTCGCGCCGATGAGCGTGAACCGCTCGATCGGCATCGTGATCGTCTGCGCCTTGGGGCCCTCGGAGAGCCGGATGTCGATCTTCCAGTCCTCCATCGCCGGGTAGAGGAACTCGTCGATCACCGGGCGCAGCCGGTGGATCTCGTCGATGAAGAGGATGTCGCCGGCCCGCAGGTTCGTGAGCGTCCCGACCAGGTCGCCCGGCTTCTCCAGCGCCGGCCCGCTCGTGGTGTGGATGTTCACGCCCATCTCGCGGGCGATGAGCTCGGCCAGCGTCGTCTTGCCGAGCCCGGGCGGGCCGAAGAGCAGCGTGTGGTCCAGCGGCTCGCGCCGCGCCGTCGCCGCGTCGATGTAGATGCGCAGCGCGTCCTTCACCTTCCCCTGCCCGATGAACTCGGCGAGCCGCTGCGGGCGCAGCGAGAGCTCGACCACCGACTCGTCGGCGATCGATTCCGGGGTGGTGATCTCGGGGCGGCTCATCGGGGGGGAATCTACTTCTTGACCGCGGCCAGCGACCGGCGGATCAGGTCGGCGGTCGAATCGCCCTTCGGCGCGTCCTCGAGCGCCACCTTCACGGCCTTTTCGGCGTCGACTGGCGCATAGCCGAGCGCGACGAGCGCGCGGACGGCGTCGGCGCCGGGGCCCGACGGCGCCGGCGCCTTCCCGGCCGGGGCCGCACCCTCGACTCCCGTCCCGTCGAGCTTGTCGCGCAGCTCGAGCACCAGCCGCTCGGCGAGCTTCTTCCCCACGCGCGGCACCTGCGTGAGCGTCGCGAGGTCGCCGTCGCGCACCGCGCGCACGAGTCGCTCGCCGGTGAGGGTGGAGAGGAGGTTCATCGCGAGTGCGGGGCCGACGCCGGTGGTGCCCATCAGCCGCTGGAAGAGCCGCCGCTCCTCCGCCGACGCGAAGCCATAGAGCAGCCACGCATCCTCGCGCACCACCATCGCGGTGTGCAGCGCCACCTCGCCGCCGACGCGCGGCAGCGTCTCGAGCACCGAGAGCGGCACGAGCACCTCGTAGGCGAGGCCGCCGGCCGTCATCACCTCGATGCGGTCGAGCGCGCTCGCGACCAGCGTCCCCTGGAGGCGGGCGATCATGCGGCGCGCTCCCCGCGGCGGGCGCGGGTCATCGGGCCGCCCCGCGGAGCCCCGCGACCGCGCGGGCCAGCGGCTGCCGCATGGCGCAGGTGAGCGCCGCCGCCACGCCGTCGGCGGCGTCGGCGGGCTGGGGCGCGCTCTTCAGCCGCAGCAGCTTGGTCACCATGAACTGCACCTGGGTCTTGGTCGCCCCGCCCGTGCCGACGATCGCCTTCTTGATCTCGGCGGGCGGGTACTCGTGGATCGCGATCCCGGCGTCCGCCCCCGCGAGCAGGATCACGCCGCGCGCGTGGCCGAGCACGAGGGTGGTGCGGACGTTGCGGGCGTAGAAGACGTCCTCGACGGCCATCGCGTCGGGCCGGTGCCGCGCGAGCAGTTCGCGGACCCCTTCGCTGATGTCGCGCAGCCGCTCGGGGAGCGGCCGGTCGGCCCGGGTCCGGATGACGCCGCACTCGACCAGCGCGGGCACGGGGCCCGCCCGCACCACGCCGTAGCCGGTGACGGCGGTGCCGGGGTCGATGCCGAGGATCAGCACGTCGCGGCGCCGCCGGTCCGGCTCACCCCGCCGCCATCGCGGATTCGTCCATGTCGAAGTTCGCGTCCACCTTCTGCACGTCGTCGAGGTCCTCGAGCGCCTCGAGCAGCTTGAGGAGCTGCTCGGCCGTCGCGCCCTCCACCCGCACCGTGCTCTTCGGGATCCACGCGAGCACCGCCTCGGACGCGTGCAGCCCCGCCGCCTCGAGCGCCTTGTTCACCGCGTGCAGGTCGGCCGGCGCGGTCGAGACCACGAAGGTGTCGTCCTCGCGCGCGAAGTCCTCGGCGCCCGCCTCGAGCGCCTGCTCCATCACGCTGTCCTCGTCGCGGCCGGCGGCGGGGAGCGAGATCTGGCCCTTCCGGTCGAACATGAAGGCCACCGAGTTGGTCGCGCCGAGGTTGCCGCCGCCACGCGAGAGCTTGGCGCGCACCTCGGCGACCGTGCGCGTGGGATTGTCGGTGAGCGCCTGGATCATGAGCGCCACGCCGCCCGGCCCGTAGGCCTCGTAGAGGACCTCGCTGTAGTCGATGCCCTCGAGCTCGCCGGTGCCCTTCTTGATGGCGCGCTCGATGTTCTCCTTGGGGCAGCTCTGCGCCTTCGCGTTCTCGATGGCCGTGCGGAGCCGCGCGTTGCCGTCGGGATCGCCGCCGCCGGCCTTGGCCGCGACGGTGACCTCGCGCAGGAGCTTCGTGAAGATGGCGCCGCGCTTCGCGTCAGCGGCCGCCTTGTAGTGCTTGATCTGCTTCCACTTGCTGTGGCCAGCCATGGGACGACGGATGGAGGTGGAAGGCAGGGGGGCGGGCCGTCCGGCCCCGCGTCCCCACCGACGCCGAAAGATAGCCCGCCCGGGAGGGGGTGTGGAGCGGGCGGATGCGAACGGGGGCGCCTCCGTGGAGGCGCCCCCGCATCACCCGTCCGGTCCGTCCGGTGCCCGCGCCGCCGCTCAGTTCCAGCGGACGGTGAGGCTCGACCGGAGGCCCTTCACCGCGGTGCCGGCCCCGCTCGAGATGTCGTAGAGGTTGCCCGCGCTGTACCCGACCTGCGGATAGAAGCTGAACTTCCCCGCCGAGAGCCGCACGCGGACGCCGGTGTTGAAGAGGTTGCCGGCCTTGATGCCGTCCACCTGCCAGAGCCGGATCTCGACGTTCGGCTGCACGAGCGCCGGGCCGGCCTGGAAGCTCACGCCGCCGCTCACGTTCGCGACGTTCTCGGGCGGCGCGTCACCGGCGAACTGCTGGCCGGCCATGCGGTACAGGTTCCAGCCGGAGAGGAACACCGTCGTGCTCTTCACCGGGAAGCTCCACGACCCGGAGAGGATCAGCCGGTCGCCGGTCGAGTACGTGGTGCTGTCGGCCGCGTCCTCGCCGAATGCCGAGTACGAGAGGCCGAACTGCACCTGCCCGTCGCGGACGGGCCGGTCGAGGCCGAGCGAGAGGCGCATCTCGTCGGCGGGCTGGAATCGGAGGTCGGTGCCCGAGACGTCGTAGGCGGCGAACTCGGTGGATTTCCGGAAGCTCGCGCCGGCGCCGAAGTTCCACGCGCCGAGCTCGCGCGCGTACGCGACGCCGCCGGTGCCGGCGAGGCCGTTGCCCATCGCCGAGATCGGGAAGTTCAGGAAGTCGTTGCCGATCTGGCCCGCGGCCTCCGTCTGGTCCTCGGGGATGGTGTACTGCCCCGTCGGGAGGTTGAGGCCGAGCGTGAACACGACGTTGCGCTCCGCCATCGCGTAGTTCGCGCGGATCTGCGTGTCGGTGAGCCCGCTGATCGAGCTGCTCGTGGTGTCGCCGCGCGTGACCTTCGCCGAGGCGAACGCGGTGGTGAGGTCCACGCTGAAGCGTTGCGTGAACGGCATCGTCACGACGATCGGCAACGCCGTCTGCGAGATCGAGTACTTCGCGGCGCCGGTGCCGATGTCGTACGAGGCGAAGTGCGGCGCCACGAGGATCGCGGCGTCACCGGGCCCCTGCGCGTGCACGGCGGCGGGGAGGGCGGCCACGAGGGCCGCGGCGAGGAGGGAACGCGTCACGGAGGCGGGCCTCGATCAGGGACGGCGGATGATGATGACGACCTGACCGGTACGATTCACCGCGTCGGTGCCGGGGGTGGAGCTCGTCGGGTCGCGCTGCGGCGGCGGCTCGCTCACGGTGCTGGTGAGCGGGCTGACGCTCGGCGGGTTCACCTGCAGCGTGATGCGCTCGATGGTCGCGCCGAGCCCCTGCGGGGCGCCCGGGCCAGCCGCCGGCCGGCCGACGTTCCCGACCTCGGCCTGTGCCACCACCTGGCTCTCGCTGCCGCTGAGTCCGCCCTCGATCTGCGTCGTCGTGACCTGCGCGCCCTGGGCGGCGGCCTGCGCCGCCTGGAAGCGCGCCGAGGCGGCGCCGAAGCCCGGGTCGAGCGAGCGCGCGTTCTCGAAGAAGCGCGCCGCGTCCTGGAAGCGGCCGTCGTCCGCCGCCTGCAGGCCCCGACTGTACGAGAGGAAGGCCTCGAGGTTCGCCGTCGGGCGGCGGTCGATCGCCTGCCGCTCGGCCGGCGTCAGCTGGATGCCGAGCTGGCCGATGAGCTGGAGCACGAGGCGCTTCTCCATGTCGAACAGCTGCGCCAGCGGGTTGGTCGCGGTGACGGCCTGGCCGCTCTGCCCGTTCGCCACGCGCACGAGCGCCGCGTCGAGCGTCACGGTGCCGGGCGCGGCGACGATCGAGCCGTTCACGATCGTGCCGGCCTGGATCAGCCGGCCCGCGCGCACCGCGGTCGCCGCGTCCACGCGGTTCGACTGCGAGAGCTGGATCTCGTCCGCGAGCGCCTGCATGCGGTCGCGCTCGACGACCTTGAGCCGCGACACCTGCGCGAGGTCCGTGACGATCAGGTCGGCGATGCCGCGCTCGAGCGGACGCAGCGACTCGTCGGTGCCGGAGAAGCGGAAGGGCGGCACCGCGACCGTGTTCTGGTCGCCGGCCGTCGGGGAGAGGCGCGCCTCGTTGGCGACGGCGGCCTTGGCGGCGGCGATCGCCTCCTGGCGTGCCAGCGACACGAGCCGCGTGCGGATGTCGTCCTTCGCGCGGCGCGAGTTGCCCACCGCGAGGTAGCTCTCGTACGCGCGGCGCGCGCTCGTCAGGTCCCCGACCTGCTCCGAGGCGAGGCCCGCGTACAGCGCGCTCACGCCGTCCTTCGGGTCGAGCTTCGTCGCCTGCTCGAGCACCGCCTTCGCGTCGGCGTAGCGCTGGCCCTTGTAGTAGGCCACGCCCAGCGCGCGGAGCGCCGCGACGTTCTGCGGGTTGCGGGCACGGGCCGCCTCGAGGCGCGGGATGGCGTCGCCCCGGCCCTGCGCGGCCGCGGGGGCCGTGGCGAGGGTGGCGAGCATCAGGGCGGCGAACGGACGAACGAGTCGCATCACGTCTCCTAGCGATCGGGATCCAGCATGTCTTCGAACCGCAACCACTGCTTGTAGAAGTACAGGTCGACGTAGCCCGTGGTGCCGTTCCGGTTCTTGCGCACCAGCAGTTCCGTCGCCCCCTCCGCGCCCGAGCCGGGCGCGTACATCTCCTCCCGGTACAGCGCCAGCACCACGTCGGCCGACTGCTTCACCGCGCCGAGCGCGCCGAGGTCGTCGAGCACCGGCCGCGCATCCGGTCGGGGCGCCCACGCCGGCAGGTGCGCCGTGGCCAGCACGCAGACGTCCTGCGCGACCGCCTCGGCCTTCAGCGCCCGGACCGCCGCGGCCAGCTCCTCGTCCTGCGCCCGCGCTCCCGCCGCCAGCGACTGGAGGGAGTCCAGCATCACGACCTGCGCGCCGAGCCCGCGAAGCGTCTCGCCCATCTCCGCCGCCGACCCGAGCGGCAGTACCTCGAACCGCGGCGAGCGGTCACGCAGCCGCACCGCCGCCGCGCCCACCGCCGCCCGCTGGAGGTCGTCGAGCTTCCCCCGCCGCAGGTCGTCCACCTTCACGCGCCCCTCGATCGCCAGGGCCCGCTCCATCACGCGCTCCACCGACATCTCCCCGGTGAGGAAGGCAACCTTCGTGCCGCCCTCCGCCATCCGGAGCGCCATCGCCAGCGCCAGCGCGCTCTTCCCGCTCCCGACGTCGCCGCCAAGGACGACCAGGTCGCCCGCGCGGACACCGCCGCCCAGCCACCGGTCCACGCTCGGGAAGCCGGTCGCGCTCGTGTCGGCCGCGAGCATCCCGTCCGCCACCAGGTCGATCCGCCGCATCACGCGTGAGATCGGGGAGATGTCGGACGGTCGCAGGTGGCCTCTAAGGTTGGCGGTGACGCCCTATTCTACCGGACGTTCGGGACCCCCGGCAAGCTCGCTCCCGCCGGCCCGGAGCGCCGTGACGAGCCGCACCAACTCGGAACGTGCCGCGCGGTCGAGGTGGGGGGAAGTGACCTCGGTCACCGCCTCGAGGGCGTCCGCCACCCCCGGCGGGTCGCCGTCGGCGGTGGTGGCGAAGGCGCGCAGGAGCGCCGTCCGCGCCTTCGGCGGCAGGGTGATCGCGGCGAGCCACTGCCGCGCGCCCTCGGCGCGCGCCTGCCGCGCCGACGCCTCGAGCGCGAACGGTCCCCGGACCCCGGCCGCGAGCCGCGCCGCCATCACCGCGCCGAGCAG
>JAIBBJ010000055.1 GCA_019694735.1 Gemmatimonadaceae bacterium
TCGCCATCACGCTGCTCGCGTCGTGCGGCATCGGTGCGGGCACCGGCACGGTGGACGGCCCGTTCGCCGCCACCATCGTGTACGGCCGCGTGGTCGCCTCCGACAGCACGCCCGTCGCGAACGGCCGCGTGCGCGTCGAGGCACGCGCGCTGCCGCAATGCGGCGTGACCATGGACGGCCACACGTACACCACCGATGCGACGGGCGCCTACCGGGCGGACCTCGGCATCTGGGGCAATCCGCGCGAGGTGTGCGTCTTCGTCCGCGCCGCCGCACCCGACTCCGTGAAGATCGGCGCCGACAGCATCGCACGGCTCCCGGTGCGACTCGACTACGCCGCGGACAGCGTGCGCGTGGACTTCGTGCTGCAGGTGCGGCCGCCCGGCTGAGCGTCCGCGGGCGAACCTGTCGCCCGCAGGGTCCCCGCGTAGATTCCCGCGAGTCACCGGTGCCCGGCACCGCTCTCTCGACGCGCGACCCGCGAGGACCCCCCGTGATCCAGAGCAGTCCGAAGTCGCAGACCACGTACGACGCGATCATCGTCGGCTCCGGCGCAGGCGGCGGCATGGCCGCCTACCAGCTCGCCGTGAACGGCCTCAAGGTGCTGCTGCTCGAGGCCGGCCGATCCTACGATCCCGTGCGCGAGACGCCGATGTTCAAGCTCCCGCGCGAGGCCCCGCTGCGCGGCGCCGGCTCGCGGGAGAAGCCGTTCGGCTTCTACGACGCGACCGTGGACGGCGGCTGGGAGGTCCCGGGCGAGCCGTACACCAACGCCCCCGGCACCGACTTCCGCTGGTGGCGCGCCCGCATGCTCGGCGGCCGCACCAACCACTGGGGCCGCATCTCGCTCCGCATGGGCGAGTACGACTTCAAGCCGAAGACCCGCGACGGCCTCGGCGCCGACTGGCCGCTGGCCTACCAGGACCTCGCGCCGTACTACGACAGGACCGAGATGCTCATCGGCGTCTACGGCGGCGATGACGACCTCGAGAACACGCCGCGCTCGTCGCCCGGCGTGCTCCAGCCGCCGCCGGCACCGCGCGCGGTCGAGCTCCTGACCAGGAAGCACGCCGCGCCGATGGGGATCCCGGTCATCCCGGCCCACCTCGCCATCATGACGCAGCGGCAGGACGCGAACCGGCTGCCGAAGCTCCTGCACCCGGGCAACCCGCTCGCGCAGCGCGTGCTCCGCGACTCGATGCTGCAGCGGCAGGCCTGCTTCTACGCGACGCCCTGCGGGAACGGCTGCTCCATCAAGGCGAACTTCCAGTCCACGACCGTGCTGCTCCCGCCGGCGCTCGCCACCGGCAACGTGGACCTCGTCCCCGACGCCATGGTGCGCGAGGTGACGATCGGCCGCGACGGCAAGGCGACCGGCGTCCACTACATCGACAAGCGCACCCGCACCGACCGCCACGTCTCGGCGCGCATCGTCGTGCTCGCGGCCAGCGCCGCCGAGACGGCGCGCATCCTGCTCAACTCGAAGAGCGCGCGCTTCCCCAACGGCGTGTCGAACTCGAGCGGCCTCGTCGGCAAGTACCTGATGGACACCGTGGGCGCCGGCATCGGCGGGCAGATCCCCGCGCTCGAGGGGCTGCCGCCGTACAACAACGACGGTGCCAGCGGCATGCACATGTACGTGCCGTGGTGGCTCTACAAGGAGCAGCTCGCCGGCAAGCTCGGCTTCGCGCGCGGCTACCACATCGAGTTCGGCGGCGGGCGCGGCCAGCCCGGCAACGGCTCGTTCAACTTCCTCGAGGGCGTCACCGAGGGCGCGTACGGCAAGGCCTACAAGGAGGCCGCGCGCCGCTACTACGGCTCGTACGTCTGGTTCGACGGCCGCGGCGAGATGATCCCGAACGAGGACTCGTTCTGCGAGATCGACCCCGAGGTCGTGGACCAGTGGGGCATCCCGGTGCTGCGCTTCACCTGGAAGTGGTCCGACCACGAGCTCAAGCAGGCCGTCCACATGCAGCAGACCTTCGCGCAGATCATCGAGGCGATGGGCGGCAAGGTGCAGGGCACGGTGCAGACCGACGGCAACAAGGCGATCGCCAAGGGCGGCCAGATCATCCACGAGGTCGGCACCTGCCGCATGGGCGACGACCCGCGCACGTCGGTGCTCAACCCGTACTGCCAGTCGTGGGACGTGAAGAACCTCTTCGTCACCGACGGCGCGCCGTTCGTCTCGAACGCCGACAAGAACCCGACGCTCTCGATCCTCGCGCTCGCGTGGCGCACCACGGACTACATCCTCGACCAGCTCTCGAAGCGGGAGATCGGCTGATGGCACACGACGAGCTTCCCCGCCGCGAGGCGCTCAAGACCCTTGCCGCCGCGGCGAGCCTGCCGATCCTCGGCGCGCTCCCCGCCGAGGCGGACGCCCAGCAGGCTCCGGCTGGCGCCGCGCCCCGCCCTGCTGCGGCGCAGCCAGCGCAGGCGCCCGCCGTGCGCACCGGTCCCCGCGGCGACGCCTGGGACCCCGACCTGATCAATCCGAAGAAGGATTGGCCGCGCAAGCTCACGGCCGCCGAGATGGCGACCCTCGCCGCGCTCGCCGACATGATCATCCCGGCCGACGAGAAGTCGCCGAGCGCGTCGGCGGTGGGGGCGCATCACTACATCAACGAGCACGTGAGCGCACCCGGCGCGAGCTACGAGCGCGACCTGCACCGCGTGCGCGGCGGCGTGAGCTGGCTCAACCTCGAGAGCCAGAAGCGCTTCCAGCGGTCGTTCGTGCGGCTCACCAGCGAACAGAGGACGGCGATCTGCGACGACATCTGCTACCCGCCGAAGGCGAAGCCCGAGTTCCAGGCCGGCGCCCGCTTCTTCTCGCTCGTGCGCAACCTCGTGGGGACCGGTTTCTACACCACCGACGCCGGCATGCGCGACATCGGCTACGTGGGCAACAAGCCGTCGCTCACGTGGGACCTGCCGCCCCTCGAGGTGCGGCGGAAGCTCGGGCTCGAGTAGCGCCCACCGGCGGTGCGGCACCTCACGCTCCCCTTCCAGCTCACCGATGCCGACGAGCGCATCGGCGCCGACGGCATCACCACGACCGAGGAGCACCGGCACGGCGTCCTGCGGCTTGAGGACGCCGCGCTCGTGGTGCAGTGGCGCGTCGAACGGGAGGTGCACCGCGTCGGCATCGAGATGCGCTCCGACCGCGCGGCGGATGGCATGCGCGAGGTCTCCGTGCCGGTGCGGCTGCTCGGCCACGCGCGGCTCCAGGGCAGCGGCTGGTGGATGTGGCGGGAGTGGGCGCTCGTCATCATCGCCCGCGACCTTGCGGCGTTCGACCCCCTCGCCGGCCCGGACGGGTTCCGGTTCGTGCATCCTGCCGAACTGGTGCTGCCGGTGCGCAAGGCGGACCGCGCCGCGGCGGAGGAGTTCGCCTCCGAGCTCGAGCTCGCGATCGCCGAGGGCGCGCTCGCGGCGCTGGAGGAGGGACCCGGAGGCGCGCTTCCCGGCTCGCGCGCCGCGGCCGTCGGCGCACTGCCGCGCGCCGACGCCGATGGCGAGGCCGGATGAGCGTCCGCCACGCCTACGACCGCTGGGCCGCCAGCTACGACACCAACCGCAATCTCACGCGCGACACCGACGCCGCCGCCGTGCGCCGCGCGCTCGCCGGCCGCCGCATCGCGCGCGCCGTCGAGGCCGGCTGCGGCACCGGCAAGAACACGCCGTTCTACGCGTCGCTGGCGGAGCACCTCCTCTCGCTCGACTTCTCGGAGGCGATGCTCGCGCGGGCGCGCGCCAGCGTACGCGACGCGCACGTGGAGTTCCGCCAGCATGACCTGGCCGAGCCGTGGCCGGTCGCGCCGGGTTCGGTGGACCTCGTCGCATTCGACCTCGTGCTGGAGCACTTCGATGGCCTCGACGGCGTGCTCGGCGAGGCGGCGCGTGCGTGCCGTCCCGGTGCGACGCTGTGGATCAGCGAGCTGCACCCGATGAAGCAGATGCAGGGGAGCCAGGCGCGGTTCGCGACCCCGGACGGGCGCGAGGAGCTGGTCGCGGCGTACGTGCACCACGCCTCGGACTTCGTGCGCGCGGCGACGGCGGCGGGGTTCGCGCTCCGCACGCTCGACGAGTGGTGGCACGAGAGCGAGGCGCGGGACGTCGTGCCGCGGCTGCTGACGCTCGAGTTCCTGCGGGGCGGCTGACCGACCCCGGGGTCCGGCCGTCCCATCGGCACCACGCCGGGGGCGCGCGCAGTACCTTCCGGGTAGCCCGGAGGCCCAGATGAGCACGATGCGACCCGATTGGCGCAGCAGGACCCTGGAGCGGATGCGTGCGCTCATCCTCGAGACCGACGCGGCCATCGTCGAGGAGCGGAAGTGGGGGAACACCCCCGTGTTCGAGGCCGACGGCATCATCTGCACCGGCGAGACCTACCAGCAGGTCGTGAAGCTGACCTTCGCGCGCGGCGCGAGCCTCCCCGACCCGAAGCGGCTGTTCAACGCGAGCCTCGAGGGCGGCACCCGGCGCGCCATCGACATCCGCGAGGGCGAGACGGTCAACGCCAAGGCCTTCCAGGCGCTCGTGCGCGCCGCCGTCCGCGCGAATCGGGCGAAGAAGAAGGGCGTGAAGCTCCTTT
>JAIBBJ010000206.1 GCA_019694735.1 Gemmatimonadaceae bacterium
CGCGCGCGCGGCGCGGGAGGGCAGGGAGGGGCATCGGGGGTTCGGCTGGAGGACGCGCGGGCGGGGCCGCGGGCGGACGCGCCGGAGGACGCGCCAGAGGACGCGCCGGTGTCGCGCCCGGAAGTTGGCCGATGCCGCCGTCGCGGCGCAAATTGCCGCGGTGCCGCTCCCGTGGACGTCCGCGGCGCCGCGTGGGTGCCGAGCGGGGCGCCCGACCGGCGTTGCGCGCGTCCCGCTTCCCTCCCGTCGTCCGCCTCCGGAGTCCCGATGCGTCCCCTCCCTGCCGCGCTCGCCCTCTTCCTCCTGCCCGCCGCGGCGGCGGCCCAGCGTCCCGACCCGCTCGTGGAGGAGATCGACCGTCGCGCGAAGGCCGTCGCGCCGCGCGTCGTCGAGTGGCGTCACGACATCCACGAGCATCCCGAGCTCTCGTTCCAGGAGGCGCGCACCGCGGCGCTCGTCGCGGCGCACCTGCGCCGGATCGGCCTCGAGGTGCAGGAGGAGGTCGGCGGCGTGCACGGCGTGGTCGGCATCCTGCGCGGCGGGAAGCCGGGCCCGACCGTCGCGCTCCGCGCCGACATGGACGCGCTCCCCGTCACCGAGCTCGTGGACGTGCCGTTCAAGTCCACCGTGCGCACCGTGTACAACGGCGTCGAGACCGGCGTGATGCACGCCTGCGGCCACGACATGCACACCGCGATCCTGATGGGCACCGCCGAGGTGCTCGCCGGGATGCGCAGCCAGCTCGCCGGCACCGTGAAGTTCATCTTCCAGCCGGCCGAGGAGGGCTCCAACGGCGGCGGCGGCGCGAAGCCGATGATCGCCGCCGGCGTGATGGAGGCGCCGACGGTGGACGCGGTGTTCGCGCTCCACGTGTTCCCGGGTCCGCTCGGACAGGTGGAGGTGAACGGCGGCCCGCGCCAGGCGAGCGCCGACAACTTCCGCATCGTCGTGCGCGGCAAGCAGGCCCACGGCGCGATGCCCGCCACCGGCGTGGACCCGCTCGTGGTGGGCGCGCAGATCCTGCTCGGGCTGCAGACCATCGTCAGCCGCCAGGTGGACCTCACGGAGGCGCCGCTCGTCGTCACCGTCGGCGCGTTCCACGGCGGACTGCGCGAGAACATCATCCCCGACACCGCGGTGATGATCGGCACCATCCGCGCCCTCTCGCCGGACATCCGCCGCGAGGCCATCGCGCGCCTGCAGCGCACCGCGACGAACATCGCCGAGGCGTCGGGTGCGACGGCCGAGGTCACGATCATCGAAGGATACCCGGTGACGGTGAACGACCCGGCGCTGGCGGACTTCCTCACGCCGGTGCTGCGCCGCACGGTCGGCGCGTCGCGGGTCGCGGCGGGGCGCCCCTCGATGCCGGCCGAGGACTTCTCGCGCTTCCAGGAGAAGGCGCCGGGCGTGATGTTCGGCCTCGCGGTGACGCCCACGGCGGTGGACTGGCGCACCGCGGCCTCCAACCACTCGCCGCTCTTCCAGGGCGATGACGCGGCGCTCGAGATCGGCGTGCGGCTGATGGCGAACGCGGCGGCCGAGTACCTGCGCTCGGGGCGGCCGCGGATGTGAGCCGCGCGGGCCCCCTGGACCGCGCCAGGGTTGCCGCGGCGTCGCGGCGCCCCTGAGCGTTTCCCGGCCGGACCGCGTAGGATTCGCCGATGCTCCGCCCCTTCCCGCTCGCCGCGCTCCTCGTCGCGCCCCTGCTCGCGCTCCCGGCCGCCCTGCGCGGCCAGCCCGCCCCGGCCGCCTGGCCGAAGGTCCGCACCACCACCGCGAACGTGCGGCTCGACGGCCGGCTCGACGAGCCCGACTGGGCGCTCGCCGACTCGATCACCGACTTCCGGACCAAGGAGCCCACGGAGGGCGGCACGCCGAGCGAGCGCACGGTGGTCCGGCTCCTCGCGACGCCGCAGGGACTCGTCGTCGGCTGGTGGCTCTTCGACCGCGACCCGGCCGGGCGCCGCCGCTCGCAGCTCCGCCGCGACGCCGAGCTCCGCTCCGACGACTACGTCTCGCTGATGGTGGACGGCCTGCGGGACAAGCGCAGCGCCTTCTACTTCCGCGTGAACTCCAACGGCGCGCTCTGGGACGGCGAGCACGTCACCATCGAGTCGGGCAACGAGGAATGGGACGGCATCTGGGACGCGCGCACCGCGGTGGCCGAGTGGGGCTGGTCGGCCGAGATGCTCATCCCGTGGGCGACGCTGCGCTACCCGAAGGACGTCACCGCGATGGGGATGAACTTCCGCCGCTTCCTGCCGCGCACCAATGAGGAAGTGCTCTGGCGGGCGTGGAAGCGCGGGCAGGGCTACCGCTTCCTCGAGGAGGAGGGGACCATCGAGGGGTTCCCGGCGCTGCCGCCGCGCGCGCGCGCCGAGCTGCGGCCGTTCGTCGTCGGCGAGGGCCGGCTCCCCGAGTGGAGCTTCGACTCCACCGGCGCAGGCACGCGCACCGCGAGCGCCTCGAGCGCCCTCGCGGCGGGGCTGGACGTGAAGGTCCCGGTGACCAACACGCTCACCGCCGACCTGACCGTGCTCCCCGACTTCGCGCAGGCCGAGGTGGACCGGCAGGTGGTGAACCTCTCGCGGTTCCCGCTCTTCTTCCCGGAGCAGCGGCCGTTCTTCACCGAGGGCGCGGCGATCTTCAACTTCGGGCGCGAGCGGCAGTCGCAGATGTTCTACTCGCGCCGCATCGGCCTCGGCAGCGGCGGCACGCCGGTGGAGATCCCGTTCGGCGCGCGCGTGCAGGGGCGCATCGGCCGCGACCAGCTGGGGCTGCTCGCCGTGCGCACCGGCGACCTCGAGCAGGCGACCGACCTCGTCGCCCGCGTGCGCCACGACGTGCTCGGCCGCGGCTACATCGGCGCGATGGCGACCTGGAGCGACCGCGACGCGCAGCCGGGCGCGCTCGCCGGCGGCGCCGACTTCGAGTTCCCGTTCATCCTCCGCGGCCGCGAGAACCTGATCTTCCAGGGCAACGCCGCGTGGAGCCGCGACAGCGCGGGCGCACCGGCGGGCGCGCACTACCGGTTCGTCGTGGACTACCCGAACGACAAGGCCGACGTGGTGATGCGCTACGACCGCGTCGATGCCGACTACCGGCCCGCGCTCGGCTTCGTCTCGCAGGCGGGGATCCACCGGCTCGCGGGCAACGTGCAGCTCACCCCGCGGCCCCGCGATGCGCGCGTGATCCGGCGGTGGGAGTTCAGTCTCCTCAACTACAATGCCGTCTGGGACCTCCAGGGCCGGCTCGACAACGCCACCTTCTCGGTGCGGCCGCTCGGATTCCAGCTCCAGAGCGGGGACCGCTGGGAGCTCAACCTCCAGCGCGGCATCGACAATCCCGTCGCCGACTTCGAGATCGTCCCCGACGTGACCATCGCGGCCGGCGCGTACGACTGGCAGCGGGTGGAGATCTCGTACAACGGGTCGAACGTCCGGACCTGGAAGGTGAACGCCAACGCGAGCGCCGGCGGCTTCTACGACGGCCACGGCACGACCGTGTCGCTCTCGGGCCAGCTCCGCCTGCAGCCGCACGTCGAGCTCACCCTCGAGGCGCAGCGGAACGACGTCTCGCTCTCCGCCGGCGCCTTCGCCGCGACGACCCTGCGGTTCCGCGGCGACTACGCCGTCTCCCCGCGCCTCACCGCCACCGCCTTCCTCCAGTTCGACGACCAGAGCGACCGCGCGGCGGTCAATGCGCGCATCCGGTGGACCACCTCACCCGGCAGCGACTTGTACGTCGTCTGGAACAACACCTGGCAGGGCGGATTGCCCCAGGGGATCCCGTGGGAGCGGCCGCTCCGCGGGGCGCTGGTGGCGAAGTACGTCCGGTTCTTCCGGATGTAGATTCCGGGGCATGCCCCGGACGGCGGTCGAGGCCCTCAGCACCGGCACCCCGCAGGCGCTCATCGGCGCGTGCGTGGGCGGCATCTTCACGGCCGTGCTGCAGGCGCGCGGCTTCCTGCCGCCCGGTCCGTTCGTGTGGCTGGCCGGGGTCGCGGTCGCCGGGATCGTCGCCTGGCTCCCCAACTGGGCGCTGATGCGCGCCGGCGAGCGGTCGGCGCAGCTGATCTACGCGCCGAGCGGGGCCTCGACCGCGTACGTGCCGACCTTCTCGCACATCGACGCGATGGAGGTGCGCGGGGACCTCGAGGCGGCGGAGCGCGCGTGGGCCGAGGCGTGCGCGGAGAACCCGCGGAGCGCGCTCGTGCACGTGAAGGCCGCCGACTTCCACCTCCGGTCGCTCAACGATCCCGTCGCGGCGCTCGCGCTGTACGCGCGGGTGCGGGAGATCCCCGGCGCGCACGCCGAGCACCGCCGCTACGTGCAGGCGAAGATCATCGACCTGCACCTGGGCCCGCTGAATGACGAGGGGCGGGCGATGGTGGAGCTGCGCCGGATGATCGACGCCTTCCCCGGCACGCGCGAGGCCGACGAGGCGCGGCAGGCGCTCGCGAAGCTGAAGGCGCCGCGCCAGCAGGGCTGACGCGGCGCCTTCGGGTGCCGGGGGCGCGGGCCGCCGGGCCCG
>JAIBBJ010000116.1 GCA_019694735.1 Gemmatimonadaceae bacterium
TCCCGCACGCGAGCGACGGGACCGCCCGCCGCGCCGCCCGCGGCCTCCGTCCCGTCCGGTCGGGAGGGCGCGCGTGCCCGCGGGCGCAGGACGACGGCGCAACGATCGCCATGGGCTGAATATGCCGTGCGGGGGCCGTCATTACTATTGTCGGGTGCCCCTGCGCGTCCTCCTCGCCATCGCGGCCACCTGGCTGATCTGGGGCTCCACCTACCTCGCGATCGCGATCGTCGTCCGGGACGTGCCGCCGTTCCTCGCGTCGGCGATCCGCAACATGACCGCCGGTGCGCTGCTCTACGGCACCTTCCGGCTGCGCGGGGCGCCGCGTCCGAGCGCCGCCCAATGGCGCACGGCGGCGATCGTCGGCGTGAGCCTGCTCGCCCTCGGCAATGGCGCCGTCACATGGGCGGCGCGACGCGAGCCGTCGGGGATCATCGCACTCGTGGTCGCGCTCGTGCCGCTCTGGCTGCTCGTGTTCGGCTGGTTCGGGCGCCGCGGTGTCCGGCCGGCAGGCTACGAGGTCTCCGGCGTGCTGCTCGGCCTCGGGGGGATCGCGCTGCTCGTGGTGCCGCACGACGGGGGCGGCACCGTCTCGCCGCTGGGCCTCGGCGTCCTGCTCGTCAGCACGCTCGCATGGGCCGGCGGGTCGCTGTACGCGCGCACGCTGGAACCGCTCCCCGTCCCGCTCGTCGGCACCGGCATGGAGATGCTGCTGGGCGGGAGCGCGATGCTCGTCGCCTCCGCGTCAGCCGGCGAGTGGGGGCGCCTCGGCGCCGCGAGCTTCACGCCGCGCGCGCTGGCCGGCCTCGCCTACCTCGTACTGGCGGGCTCCATCCTCGGCTTCAGCGCCTACAAGTGGCTGCTCGCCAACGTGCGGCCGGCGATCGCCGGCACCTACGCCTTCGTGAACCCGGTCGTCGCGATCCTCCTCGGCTGGGCCTTCGCCGGGGAAGCCCTCACGGGGCGTCTCGTGGCCGCGATGGGCATGATCGTCGGCGCGGTGGCGATGATCTCGCTGGTCCCCTACCTTCGTAGCCGATGAAGGACGTTCCCGGCATCATCCTGGGCGGCACGGACGCCGCCACCGCCGTCGGCACGATGCCGACCGAGCAGCCCCTCATCGCCAGCGAGCCCGAGACCGACGTGGCGCTCTGGGCGGTCGTGTTCGCGGGCGGCATCGGCTCGCGCTTCTGGCCCCTCTCGACGCCGGCGCGGCCGAAGCCGCTGCTCGCGCTCGTCTCCGAGCAGACGCTCATCGAGGACACGGTCGGCCGGCTGCAGCCGACGATCCCGCCCGAGCGCGTGCTGATCCTCACGAGCCGCGACATCGCGCCGGCGATCCGCTCCGTGACGAAGGAGGTGCCCGAGGAGAACGTGCTCGTCGAGCCGCGTCCCCTCGGCACGGCGGCCGCGCTCGCCTGGGCCGCGCAGGAGATGGCGCGCCGGATCGGGCCCAGCGCGATGCTGGTCGCCGTGCACGCCGACCTCGCCGTGGATTTCCCCGAGGAGTTCCGCCGGACCCTGCGTCGTGCGGCCGCGTATGCCGCGCGCGAGCAGGCGCTGGTCTCCGTGGGGATCCGGCCCTCGCGCCCCGAGACCGGCTTCGGCTACGTGCTGCCGGGTGCGCCACTCGATGGTGACGTGCCGCTGAGGCAGGGCGGGGCGGCGGTCACGCGAGGGTACGTCGAGAAGCCGAGCGAGGCGGAGGCCGAGTCGCGGATCGAGGACGGCGCGCTCTGGCATTCGGGGATCCTCGTCGGCGCGGCCGGCACCGTGCTCGAACAGATGCGGCGCCACACCGTCGAGGTGCGGGACGCGCTCGAGCCGCTCGCGGCAGGCGATCTCCCGGCGTTCGTCGGCCGTGTGCGGGCCACGTCGCTCGAACGCGGGCTCCTCGAGCGCAGCGACCGCCTGCTCGTGCTCCTCGGCGAGTTCGGCTGGGACGATGTGGGCACGTGGGCGTCGCTGCGCCGCGCGCGCGAGCTGGACGACGACGGCAACGGCGCCTCCGGCACGGTGCACTTCGTGGATGCCGACTGCAACGTGGTGCACGCCGGCCACGGGAGCGTGGTGATGTACGGCGTGTCACGGATGCTCGTGGTGACGCTCGATGGCCTCACCTTCGTGACGACGCTGGACCGCGCGGCCGACCTGCGCCCGCTGCTCGACGCGCTCCCCGGCTCGATGCGCATCGCACCGACGGGCGGCAAGTAGCGCCGCCGGCCGCCCGCGCGGCCTCAGCCCCCGGACGGGACCGGCGGCTGGTCCGTCGACGGCACCGCGAGGGCCTGCGCCGCGAGCAGCACCAGTGCGATCCAGAGGAGGTCCGCCAGCAGCAGGTGCACCAGCTGCATGGCGATGGGCGCCAGGAGCAGCAGGTTCACGAGGCCGGCGACGAGCTGCGTCACCGCGAGCGCGGCGACGGCGATCGCGAGCCGCGCCGTCGCCGGGGCGGGCCGCTTCTTCGCGGCCACGCCCGACGCGAGCAGCAGCACGAACGCCATCAGCACCGCGAACGTCGGATGCAGCACGCGCAGGCGCAGCAGGAGGTGCGCGGTCGGCGAGAAGTCCTGCGCCATCCCCTCGGCGAGCGAGCGGGCGGGGAAGAGCGTGTCGCCGAGCGCGGTGACCGCGCCGGTCATCCCGAGGAGGAGCGTGCCGCCGAGCGCCGCGAGGAGCAGCCGGCCTTCGGCCCCGATCGGGGCGCGGGCCGGCGCCGGCCGCCCGTCGGCATACCAGGGCACCAGCGCGAGTGCCGCGACGAGCCCGAAGGTGTTGAGCAGGTGCGCCGCGAGCCAGTAGGCGCGCGCGATGCTCGCGTTCGTCGCGACCATCTCGAAGAGCACGAGGCCCGCACCCACGAGCGCCTCCGTGAGCATGAGTCCCATCGCGACGTGGGCGACCACGCGGGCCGCGTCGCCGCGCGGGCGGGTCCGCCGCGCCCACACGAGCTGGGCGACGACCAGCAGCAGCGCGAGCCCGGACGTCGCACGATGGGTGAGCTCGATGAGCGTCTCGACCGCCGGCGCGCGCGGGATGACGGTCCCGTTGCAGAGCGGCCAGTGCGCGCCGCACCCCGCCCCCGAGCCCGAGGCGCGCACGTACGCGCCCCAGAGGATCACGAGCAGGTTGAACGCCAGCACTCCCCATCCGTATCTTGCGAACCGCGACATCACCCGGGATCCCCCATGAAGCGCAGCACCCTCATCACCATCGCCCTCATCGCCGGCTTCGCGGCGATCCTCGCCTACAACACGCTCTCCGCGCAGGCGGTCGAGTGCTCGGCCTGCGTCAGCTTCAACGGCACCGAGAACTGCGCGAAGGCCTCCGGGAAGGACTCGACCGAGGCGCTCCGCACGGCCGTGAGCACGGCGTGCGGGCCGATCGCCTCGGGGATGGACCAGTCCATCCGCTGCGCCGGCATGCCGCCGCTCCGACCGCACTGCACCACGCGCTGACGCGCGCGCTCCCCGAAGTCTAACGGGGCGGCGGGTCCGTCAGCGGGCGGTCGCCGGGCGCGGCGCCGCCATCCAGAGGCAGAGCCGCGCCGTCAGCGCGCCGGCGGCGAGGAGCAGGAGCCAGGCGGCCGCCCGGGCCAGCCGCGAGAGCGCGATGTCGCGCTTCAGCATCCCGAGCGACCCGAGCAGGTAGTGCCAGTCGTGGACGGCCCCGTCCGGCGAGAAGCTGACGAGGTCGAGCATCTCGTTGCGGGCGTCGGCGATGTACCACGAGAGCTCGGCGAGGCTCGCGGCCAGGAAGACGAGCCCCACGGCGACGCCGAACCAGTCGCGGCCGCGCCACACGAGTGCGATGGCCCCGAGCGGAACCAGGAGCTGCGTGAGGCTCCCGCCGGCGATGCCCATCCACTCCCCCGCGAACGCCCAGAAGAGGTGGCCGAACTCGTGGGCGCCGAAGATGATGCCGCTCCAGAGCGTGGTCTCGCCCTGCTCCACGAGCGGTCCGCGCATCACCTGCCACGCCAGGAACAGGAACAGCATCGCGCGCCACCACCAGGTCCGGCCCGTCGCCCACGTGCGCATCCGGTCGCCGAGGGGGGCGTCGTCGTCCACGGGGGGCGGGGCATCCGGTCGCACGACGGAATGTACCCGCCGCCAGGGCGCGGTCGCCAACCCGGCGGGGCGGGGGTAAGATAACGGCGTGCGCCCGATCCCCACCGCCTCGGCGGGGCGCAGCTGCGTGCTCGCCCTCGCACTGGCCGCCGGAGGCACCCTCGGGTGCGACCTCCCGACGGGAACGGGGCCCGTGCGCGCGCTCGACATCGCGGCGCCCTCGACGCAACTCCGCCCCGGCTTCCTCATGCGGGCGGAGGCGACGCCGCTGGACGGGGCGGGGAACCCGCTCGCGGGCTACGTCGCCACCTGGCGGTCGCTGACGCCGCAGACGCTCGAGGTCAGTCCCGACGGGCTGATGCTCGCGCACGCGCCCGGGGTCGGCATCGCGCGGGCGACCGTGAACGGCGTGTCGGCGGAGTTGCGGCTCGATCTCGTGAATCCGCCGATCGCCCATCT
>JAIBBJ010000198.1 GCA_019694735.1 Gemmatimonadaceae bacterium
GGCGGTTCGCGCCGCGGTTCGCGCGGCGGCTCGCGGGGCGCGGCGCGGCGCTCGCCGCGCTGGGCGTGGCGACCGCAGCCGCGGCGTGCGACGTGGTGCGGCTGCCCGCCGACGGCGAGCACGGGCTCGTGCGCACGGTCTCGGTCGCCGAGGCGAACGCGACGGCCACGGGCGCGGCGGCGGACCGCGTGCCGTTCGTGGTGCCGGACACGGCGACCATCCCCGACGGCCCGTTCGGCGCCTCGATCCGCCGGGGCCGCGCGCTCGTCACCGCGACCGCGGACTCCTTCCCGCGCACGGTGCGCTCGGCCCTCCGTTGCACGAGCTGCCATCTCGACGGCGGCACGCGCGCCGGCGTGATGCCGTGGGTGGGCGTGGCGGCGCGCTTCCCGCAGTACCGCTCGCGCAGCGGCGCGATGGTGAGCCTCGAGGAGCGGGTGCGGGGGTGCTTCGCCCGGAGCCTGAATGCGGCACCGCCGATGCCTGGCTCCCGGGAGCTGGTGGACATCGTGGCGTACCTGACCTGGCTCTCGCGGGGCACGCCGATGGGGCGCGAGACCGAGGGGCAGGGACTGCCCACGCTCGAGAAGCTCGCGGCCGACCGGTCCGCCGGCCGTGTGACCTACCGGCAGGCGTGCGCGCGGTGCCACGGGGAAGACGGTGCCGGCCGGCCCTCGTACACGGCGGGTGCCGCCCCCGCGCCCCCGCTGTGGGGCGCCCGGAGCTACAACATCGGGGCGGGGATGGCGCGGGTCTCCATCGCGGCCAACTTCATCCACGCCGCCATGCCACACGACCGGCCGGGCACGCTCACCCCGCAGCAGGCATGGGACGTCGCGGCCTACGTGAACGGGCAGGTCCGGCCGGACTTCCCGGGGAAGGAGAACGACTGGCCGCGCGGGGACGCGCCGGCGGACGCGGCGTACCGCACCCGGGCCCAGCTTCGACGGCGCTGAGACGCGTCAGGCGGGTCCCAAACCCCCGAACTGCAACCACTTGACCCATTCGGGGATGCGGCCTATTATTCTTGGCTCGCATCGAAAACCGCATTCCAGAGTCGTGATCATGTCGTACGCAATCTTCCGCTCCGGCGGCAAGCAGTTCCGCGCTGAGAAGGGCACCACCCTTCGCCTGCCCACCCTCCCGGGTGATGCGGGCGCGACCGTCGAGTTCAACGAGGTGCTCCTCGGCTCCGACGGTAGCGCCGTGAAGGTCGGCGTGCCCACGCTGAAGGGCGCCTCGGTCACGGCCGAGATCGTCAAGCAGGGGCTCGGCGACAAGATCGTCGTGTTCAAGTTCAAGCGTCGCAAGAACTACGCGAAGAAGCAGGGCCATCGGCAGGGGTTCACCGAGGTCCGCATCCGCGACATCACCCTCGGCTGACCCGGGGAGCGAGGATACCATGGCACACAAGAAGGGCGTCGGCTCCTCCCGCAACGGGCGCGACTCCAATCCGCAGTACCGCGGCGTGAAGAAGTTCGGGGGCGAGAAGGTCATCCCGGGCAACATCATCATCCGCCAGTGCGGCACGAAGTGGCACCCGGGGAACAACGTCGGCCTCGGCACGGACTACACGATCTACTCGCTCATCGAGGGCGTCGTGAAGTTCGAGCACAAGTCGAAGAGCCGGTTCAAGGTCTCGGTCTACCCCGTCTCGGCCGCGTCGTAAGGCGCGCCGGACCGCGGGACGCGCGCCCCTCCGCTGACGCGGGGGGGCGCTTCGTTTCGTCTGGCTCGGAACTCCCCCGCGCGCAGAGACGCACGAGCCCGGCGCGCCGCGCGGCGTGCCGGGCTCGCATCGTCCCCCGAAAGGTCAAGGCCGCCGATACGCCGGCGGTAGCGTGAGGTAGCGCTCCAGCAGCTGCTGCTGCCGGCTCTTCGCGCTCGACGTGCGCCCGCGAACGAAGACCTGCTCCGCCACCGACGAGAACTCGAACGGGTCGCCGCTCCAGACCACCACGTTCGCGTCCTTGCCCGCGTCGAGCGAGCCCACCTGCCCGGCGATGCCGAGCACCTCGGCCGGAGCGAGCGTGATCGCCCGCAGCGCCTCGTCCCACGAGAGGCCGTAGGCGACCGCGTTCCCCGCCTCCTGCCGGATGTTGCGGACGTTGATGTTCGCCGGGTCACCGGGGCCGTTGCCGATGAGCACCACCGTCACGCCCGCGGCGCGCAGGAGCGCGGCGGTCTCCTGCCGCTGGCCGAGCGCGTCGAACGAGGAGGGGATGTTGTTCATCGCGCCGGTGAACACCGGCACCTTCGCCGCCGCGAGTTCCTTCGCGACCATCCAGGCCTCGGCCCCGCCGACGATCCAGAGCTTGAGGCCGTACTCCTTCGCGAAATCGAGCGCGGCGCGGATGTCGGTCGCACGGTCCACCGAGAGGGCCAGCGGCAGCTGCCCGGCGACGACCGGGATCAGCGCCTCGAGCTCGCCGCGCGGCGCCGCCAGGGCGCGCGTGTTGCCGCTCTCGTACGCGGCCCGGCGCGCCTGGTACGCCTTCACGTCGTCGAAGAGCGACCGCCACTTGGCCCAGTACTCGGGTCGGGCGCCCGTCTCGCCCGCGCCGGGAGAGCCGAAGTCGCCGGACATCGCCACCGGCGCGCGGCGCAGCATCTCCGCGGCCGATGCCGCGTCCACGAGGTCGATCACGCCGATCCGGCCGCCGATCATCCCGCCCCCCGGCGCGACGACCACCGTCGTCACGCCCTCCTGCCGCGAGGGGATGATGTACGTGTTGGCCGGGTTCACCCCCTTCCACGGCTCGAATGCGGCCGCGATCCCGTGGCTGCCGTTCGCGGACGCGTCGTTGTAGCCACCCGAGAACTGCGGCGAGCCGCCCTCGGTGAGGCCGAGCGTCGTGGCCGCGTTGATGAAGCCGGGGGTGACCCACTTGCCGGTCGCGTCCACCCGCTGCGCGTCGGCCGGGATGGTCACGTTGGCGCCGACCGCGACGATCCGGCCGTCGCGGATGAGCACGGTGCCGTTGGCGATCCGCGGACCGCTGACGGGGATGACGGTGCCCCCGGTGATGGCGACCGTCTGGGCGCCGGTGCGCGGCGCGAGGGCCGCGAGGCCCACGGAGAGGAGCGCCGTGCGGCGCAGGAACGTCATCGCGCGCATCAGCGGATCCCCCCGGCAGTCGGGACGTAGCCCAGCTCGAAGTCCGTGCGCCACTGCTGCGCCGGGTCGAGGCGGTCGAACAGCATCGCGCCGTCGATCCACACCTTCTCGGCGCGCGTGTACACGCTCAGCGGGTGACCCGACCAGAGCACGAGATCGGCGTTCTTGCCGACCTCGAGGGAGCCGGTCATCCGGTCGATGCCGAGCGCCCAGGCGGGGTTGATGGTGATCCAGCGGATGGCGTCCTCGTCGCTGATGCGGAGGCCCGCGACGCGGGCCGCGGCGAGCGACTTGGCCGCCTCCTGGTTGAGCCGCTGCGAGTACGACGCGTCGTCGGAATGGACGATGGTGCGCGTCCCGGCGACATGCGTGAGGCCCACGTTCGCCTTGATGGCGTCGAGCGCCTCCATCTTGAAGCCGCCCCAGTCGGACCAGATGCTGGCCGAGATCCCCTCGCGCGCGAGCACGTCGGCGATCTTGTACGCCTCCACGCCGTGGTGGAAGGAGCGGATCCGGTATCCGAACTCCTTCGCGATGTCGATCATCTGCATCATCTCGTCCGCCTGGTAGCAGTGGTTGTGGACGAGGATGTTGCCGCGGAGGACCTCGGCGAGGGTCTCATTGTTGAGGTCGCGCGCCGGCGGGTCGCCCTGCGGGTTGGCGAGCCACGCGTCCCAGCGCCGGCGGTAGGCGTCGGCCTGGATCCACGCCGCGCGGTAGCCGGCGACGTTGGCCATCCGCGTGGACGGCCCGCGGTTGGCATAGACGCGCTTCGGGTTCTCGCCGCAGGCCATCTTCAGCCCGTAGGGCGCGCCGGGGAACTTCATCCCCTGCACGGAGCGCGACGGGACGACCTTGAGCGTGACGCTGCGGCCGCCGATCAGGTTGGCGGAGCCCGGCAGCACCTGGATGGTCGTGGTCCCGCCGGCGAGGTCGCGCGGGAACTGCGGGTCCTGCGGCCACACCGAGTGCTCGGCCCAGACGTAGGCCGTCACCGGGCCCGTCGCCTCGTTGCCGTCCTGGTGCGCGGCGGTGTTCGGTGCCGGATACACGCCGAGGTGCGAGTGCGTGTCGATGAGTCCGGGCGTGACGTACTTGCCCTGGCCATCGATGACGACGGCCCCGGCCGGCGCCTCCACGGTCTGGCCGACGGCCGCGACCTTGCCGTCCCGGAGCAGGATGGCGCCATCACGGATGAGCGGCCCGGCGGCCGTGAAGATGTTGACGTTGCGGATCACCGTCGGCCGCGACGGGAATGGTGCGTACGTGCTCGGGAAGGGGTCCGCGTTGGGGCGGGAGGTCGCGCCGGCGACGAGCGCCGGGGCGGCCGGTGGCGGCGCGGCGGCGGCCGGTGGCGGGGCAGCGGGCGCGGCGG
>JAIBBJ010000134.1 GCA_019694735.1 Gemmatimonadaceae bacterium
CGCGCGGCTGCACGCGATGCAGCAGCGCACCGAGGCGCTGCCGCGGCCCGAGCGCGACGAGGTCCCGCCGCCCGCTCCCGTCGCGGCCGACGACGATGCGGATGACGCCGCGGACGACGACGATGCGTGACGCCGCGGCCGCGCCGCCGCGCCCCACGCTCGCGCAGCGCGCCGAGTACGCCGCCCTCCGCACCGTCGCCACGCTGCTCCGCCCCTTCGGCTGGCGCACCGCCTCGAACGCCGGCGCGCTCGTCGGGGGGCTCGGCTGGCGCCCGCTCGCGATCCGTGCCGACCGCGTCGAGCGCACCATCCGCGCCTGCTTCCCGGAGTTCACCGAGGCGCGCGTGCGCGCGGTCGCGCGGGAGAGCTACCGCGGGCTCGGCCGCGTCGCGATGGAGAGCATCGTGCTCTCGCGCGCGAGCCGCGAGGACGTGCTCGCCGCGTTCGCCGGCGCCGAGGGGTGGGAGACGCTCGTCGCCGCGCACGCCGAGGGCCGCGGCGTGATCCTCGTCGCCGGGCACCTCGGCAACTGGGAGCTCAGTGCCGCCTACATGGCGGCGCGGGGCCTCCCCGTCGATGCGATCGCGATGCACATGGCCAACCCGCTCAGCGACGCGTTCTTCACGCGGACCCGCGAGCGCTTCGGCGTCCGCGTGCTCTTCGCCGACGAGTCGGTGCGCGCGATCCCCAAGTCGCTGCGCGACGGCCGGATGGTGGGGTTCCTGAGCGACCAGAGCGCGAAGGGGCTCGCCAGCACCTTCGTGCCGTTCTTCGGCCGGCCGGCGCGCACCCCGCGCGGTGCCGCGGTCTTCGCGCTGCGCAACGACCTCCCGATGGTCTTCGTCGCCGCCCTCCGCCGCCCCGACGGCCGCTACGTCGCCCACTTCGAGCGGGTGCCGCTCGTCCGCACCGGCGACAAGGAGGCGGACATCGACGCCACGGTGGTCCGCTACACCGAGGTCCTCGAACGGTACGTCACCCGCTTCCCCGAGCAGTACTTCTGGCAGCACCGCCGGTGGAAGGGCCAGCCGAAGGACACGCCCCCGCACCTGAAGGAACCATGACCTACGATGCCGCCGCGCTCCGCGCCCGCGAGTTCCCCTGGGAACCGGGCGATGCGATCCACGTGGACCATGCCGCCGTCGGCCCGCTGCCGCAGCGCGCGCGCGACGCCCTCGACGCCTACGGCCTCAAGCGCGCCGAGCCCCACCGCCTCGGCGCCGACGACTTCTTCCCCGTGCTCGACGCGGCGCGCGCGCTCGTCGCACGGCTGATCGGGGCGAGCGGGAAGGAGATCCTCCTCACCACCAACACGAGCTGGGGCGTGAACCTCGCGGCCTACGCGCTGCCGCTCGGCCCCGGCGACATCGTGCTCGGCAGCCAGGGCGAGTTCCCGGCGAACGTGTATCCCTGGATGGCCGCCGCGAAGGCGCGCGGCTTCACCTACGAGCTGCTCCCGCTCGCCGGCACCGCGACCGACGAGGAGGCGCTGCTCCGCCGCCTGCAGTCCGACGACCGCGTGAAGGGCGTCGCGCTGAGCTGGGTGAGCTTCTGGAGCGGCGCGCGGATCGACCTGCAGCGCATCGGCGCCGCCTGCCGTGCCCGCGGCGCCTGGTTCGCGGTGGACGCGATCCAGGGGCTGGGGCCGCTCGCCCTCGACGTGCGCACGACGCACGTGGACATCCTCTCGTGCGGTGCGCAGAAGTGGCTCTGCTCGCCCTGGGGCTCGGGGTTCGCGTACGTGCGCGAGGGGCTCATCGCGACGATGGAGCCGCCGGCGGCCGGATGGCTCGCGCAGGCGAGCTCCGGCGACTTCGCCCGCTTCCTCGACTACGACCCGGCCTGGCACGACGACGCGCGCCGGTTCGAGGTCGGCACCATCCCGTACCAGGACATCGTCGGGATGCACGCGAGCCTGTCGCTGCTGCTCGAGCTCGGGCCGGCGGCGGTGGAGGCGCATGTGCGCGCGCTGACCACGCGCCTCCTCGAGTGGGCGGCCACCGGCCGCGGCGTCCGGATCGTCACCCCCACCGCACCGGCGCGCCGCGCCGGCATCGTCGCGCTCGCCACCCCCGACCTCGACGGCGACTCCCGCAAGCTCCGCGAGGCCCGGGTGACGCACTCCGTGCGCGAGGGGGCGATCCGCCTCTCGCCGCACTTCCACAACACGATGGACGACATCGAGACCGTGATCCGGGCGATCGGGCGGTAGCGCGCGGGCGGCGGGCTTCGCGCCGCCGTTATCTTGAGGCGTGACCGCCGCCCCCCCCGCTCCCGCCTCCCCGCTCGACGCGCTCATCGCGCGGCGCCGGACCTTCGCGATCATCTCGCATCCCGACGCCGGCAAGACGACGCTCACCGAGAAGCTGCTCCTGTACGGGGGCGCGATCCACCAGGCCGGCGCGGTGAAGGCGCGCAAGTCGCAGCGGCACGCCACCTCCGACTGGATGGCGCTCGAGCAGGAGCGCGGCATCTCCGTCACCTCGTCGGTGCTCCAGTTCGAGTACCGCGGCTTCCAGGTGAACCTGCTCGACACGCCGGGCCACCAGGACTTCGGCGAGGACACGTACCGCACGCTCGTCGCCGCCGACAGCGCGGTCATGCTGCTCGACAACCGCAAGGGCGTCGAGGAGCGCACCCGCCAGCTGTTCGACGTCTGCCGCCGCCGGCGGATGCCGATCTTCACCGTCGTCAACAAGTGCGACCGCGTCGGCGAGGATCCGCTCAAGCTCGTCTCCGACCTCGAGGCCGAACTCGGCATCACCGCGGTCGCGGCCCATTGGCCCATCCACCAGGACACCGCGGAACAGGGGCAGGTGTTCGTCGGCGTGTACGACCGCCGCCGGACGCGCGCCTACCTGTTCGAGCGCGGCGAGCACCACGGGGCGCAGCGCGTGGACACGCGCACCCTCGACCTCGCGGGGCCCGACGACCCGGCGCTCGTCGCCGCGCTCGGCGGCGACGAGTCCGCGCAGGCCGCCGCGGCGAAGCTCGCGCACGACGTCGAGCTCCTCGACCTCGCGGGCCATGGGTTCGACGCCGGGGCCATCCTCGCCGGCGAGCAGACGCCCGTGTACTTCGCCTCGGCGATCACCAACTTCGGCGTCGAGCCGTTCCTCGAGGACTTCCTGCCGCTCGCCCCGTCGCCCGTCGCGCGCGACAGCTCGGCGGGCGCCGTCGCGCCGGGGCTCGCCGCGTTCACCGGCTTCGTGTTCAAGGTGCAGGCCAACATGGACCCGCGGCACCGCGACCGCATCGCGTTCGTGCGCGTCTGCTCCGGCCGCTACGCCGCCGGGCTCGAGGTCACGCACGTCCGCACCGGCAAGAGCTTCAAGCTCGCACCGCCCCAGCAGTTCCTCGGCCGCGAGCGCGCCTTCGCCGAGGAGGCGCTGCCGGGCGACGTGGTCGGCGTGCACGACCGCGGCTCGCTCCGCATCGGCGACACCCTCGCCACCGCCGACGCGCCCAAGGCCGCCGACGGGACGCTGCTCGAGTACGTCGGCATCCCGCGCTTCGCACCGGAGCACTTCGCGCGCATCCTCTCGAAGGACCCGCTCCGCCGGAAGGCGCTCGACAAGGGGCTCCGCGAGCTCACGGAGGAGGGCGCCGCGCAGGTCTTCTTCGCCGAGTCCATGATGGGGCCGATCCCGATCGTCGGCGCGGTCGGGTTGCTCCAGTTCGACGTGATGCTCCACCGGCTCGAGCACGAGTACGGCGCGCCCTGCACGCTCGAGAAGCTCCCGTTCCGGTACCCCCGGTGGGTGACGGGACCGGAGCGGGAGATCCTGAAGCTCGGGGAGTCGCAGGACCTCTCCCTTCTATACGATGCGAAGAACCACCCCGTGATCCTGTTCCGGGACGAGTGGCGGCTCCGCTGGGCGCTCGAACGCGCCGAGGGGCTCGGGCTGCAGTACTTCGACGCCGCGCCCTGACCGGACGGGACCGGGCGTTCTACTGAAAAAGCAGTTGACAAGGCGCGGGGCGGGCCATAGCCTACGGGAAAGGCAGTAGACGCAACCCCTGGAGGCACCGATGTCCGACCTGCACTTCCCGCCCCGCGAGCTCGCCGTGATGAGCATCCTCTGGCGGCTCGGGCCCAGCACCGTGACCGAGGTGCGCGAGGCGCTCGACGAGGACCTCGCCTACACCACGGTCCTCTCCGCGCTGCAGACCCTCGAGGAGAAGGGGTACGTCTCCCACGAGGCGGCCGGACGGGCCTACCGCTACGCTGCGGCGATCCCCGCCGAACGGGCGGGCCGCAGCGCGATCGCGCGCATCAAGGACGCGATCTTCCAGGGATCATCGGCGGCGATGCTCACCCAGATCGTCTCGGACGAGCGGCTCGACCGGGCCGAGCTCGAACGGATGCGGGCGCTGCTCGACGCGCGCCTCGACGCGCGCC
>JAIBBJ010000188.1 GCA_019694735.1 Gemmatimonadaceae bacterium
GCCGACGTGTCGGTCGTGAGCGCGATCGCGCGCAGGGCGCGCCGTTCCCGGAGGTAGCGGATGGTGTACTCGGTGGCGATGTGCTGCGCATCGGCGGCGCTCCCGCCGTTGCCGGCGAAGAAGAGCGTGCCGCCCGCGGCCAGCGTCTCCTGCGTCATGGCAGTCGCGCGACGGATGCCGTCGGCGAGCGCCTCGGCCGCCCGCGTCGCCGTCTCGGCGAGCTCGCGGAGGTGCGCGACCGGATCGATCGCGCTCATGCGACCGCCTTCGCGAGCCGCGCCATGGTGTCGCGCGCACGCGCCGCGAGCGCCGAGGGGTCGTCGGCGGCCGCCTCGAAGGCCCAGGTCACGCAGGCATCCGCCGCGAGCAGGTCGAGGGCCCGGTCACGCGCCGGCCCGTCCCCCTCCGCCAGCACGAGGTCGAGGAGCACGTCCGCCGCCTCGACGAGCGCCTCGGGGACGGGTAGCGCCGCCCACGCCGGGTTCCCGGCGAGGATGTCCCGCACCCGCGCGACGAGCCGCTCCGGCGCGTCGGGGCTCGCCGCCTCGATCCAGGCGACGGCGCTCATCGCCGCCCCGCCAACTGCTCGCGTGCGATGCCGGCGGCGAGGGCAGGCATCTCCGCCACCTGCGCGGCGCTCACGCCCGCCTGCGCCATGTGGTCCTTGCCGCCGCCCCGGATGCCCGTGCGCGCGGCCAGCGCCTTCACCAGGCCGCCGGCGGTGAGTCCTTGTGCCCGAACGTCGTCGGTCACGACGATGACCAGCCCGCCCTTGTCATCGCCGAAATCCGCCACGAGCACGCCCACCCCGCTGCCGAGCTTCTCGCGGACGACGTCCCCGAGCGCCTGCAAGTCCTTCATCGAGTCCGCCTTCACGACCTTCGCCAGCAGCTGCGCTCCGCCGACCGTCTCCGCGCCGGCGACGAGATCCCCGCCCTGCGCGCCCCCCCCCTTGAGCGCCTCGTCGAGCTTCCGCTCGAGCGCCTTCTTCTCGCCGAGCAGCACGTCGAGGCGCTTCGCGATGGCCTCGGGGGTCGGCGCATTCACCTTGAGCCGTTCCGCGACCTCGCCGAGCGCCCGCTCCCGGGCCCGGAGATGCTCGTAGGCCCCGCGGCCCGTCACCGCCTCGATGCGCCGGACCCCGGCCGCGACGCCACTCTCGCCGATGATGCGGAAGAGCGCGATCTGGCCGGTGTTCCGCACGTGCGTGCCGCCGCAGAGCTCGGTCGACAGCCCCGGGATCTCGACCACCCGCACCACGTCCCCGTACTTCTCGCCGAAGAGTGCCATCGCACCCTGCGCGATCGCCTCCTGGTAGGGCTTCTCGACGGTGCGGACGTCGACGTTCGCCCAGATCCCCTCGTTCACCATCGCCTCGATGCGCTCCAGCGCCTCGGCCTTGATCGGCCCGTGGTGCGTGAAGTCGAAGCGGAGGCGGTCGGGGGCGACGAGGGAGCCGGCCTGATGCACGTGCTCGCCGAGCACGTGGCGCAGCGCCGCGTGCAGGAGGTGCGTGGCGGTGTGGTTGCGCTCGGTGTCGTGCCGTCGGACCGCCGGCACGGTCGCCCGCGCCATCTCGAAGCGCGGCGCGCCGGTCGCGCGGCCGATGGCGGCGACACGGCCGTCGACCTTGCGGACCTCCGTCACGTCCACGCGCCAGTCGCTCCCCTCGATGGACCCGATGTCGCTCACCTGGCCGCCCGACTCGGCGTAGAACGGCGACTCGCGCAGCATCACCGCGACCTGGCCGTCCTCGAGGGCGCGCACCGCGGTGACGAGCGACTCGACCGCCATCTGGCCGTAGCCCACGAACGCGGCGGCCGGCGCGGTCCCCGGGGCCGTCTGCCACGCCGAGAGGTCGCGAAGCGCGTCGGCGGCCACCGTGAGCTTCTTCGCCTTGCGGTCATCCTGCGACTGCTTCCGCTGTGCCTCGAGCGCCGCCTCGAAGCCCGCACCGTCGACGGCGTAGCCGCGCTCGGCCGCCATCAGCTCCGTGAGGTCGATCGGGAAGCCGAAGGTATCGTAGAGCTTGAAGGCGTCCTCGCCGGCGATCGTGCCCCGGGAGGTGCCGGCTCTCGGCCCCGCCCCGATGGGTGCGAGCTCCTCGAAGCGGGCGAGTCCGCCCTCGATCGTCGCGAGGAACCGCTCCTCCTCGGCCGTCGTCGTCTCGAGGAGGTGCTGGCGCCGCTGGGCCAGCTCCGGGAACTGGTCCTGCATCGTCTCGACGACCTTCGCCACGACGTGCACGAGAGTGGGCTCGCGCCGCCCGAGCAGCCAGGCGTGGCGCACCGCGCGGCGCAGGATGCGCCGCAGCACGTAGCCGCGTCCTTCGTTGCTCGGGAACACACCGTCCGCGAGGAGGAACGCGACGGCCCGCGCGTGGTCGGCCAGCACCCGGTAGCTGGCCGAGTCGGCGTTGGCGTACGCATAGGGCTTGCCGGTGATGCCGGCGACGGTGTCGAGCAGCGGGGCGAACAGGTCGGTGTGGTAGTTGTTCGCGACGCCCTGCTTCACCGCGGCGATGCGCTCGAGGCCAGCACCGGTGTCCACCGACGGCTTCGGAAGCGGCACGAGGGTGCCGTCCGGCTGGCGATCGAACTGCATGAACACGAGGTTCCAGATCTCGAGGAAGCGCCCGGCCTCGGCGCCCTCGACGAACGCGTCCTGCGAGAAGTCGCGGCGCGCCGTGTCGGTCCACTCGCCGGTCGCCCCGGCCGGGAACGCGAAGTCCTTCGCCAGATGCGCGAGGTCGACGTAGATCTCGGTGCATGGCCCGCACGGGCCGGTGTCGGCCATCTGCCAGAAGTTGTCCTTCTCGCCGAGGCCGTAGATCCGGTTCGGCGCGATCCCGGTCACCTCCTGCCAGAGCGCGCGCGCCTCGTCGTCATCCTTGTAGACCGTGACGCGGATGTGCTCCGTCGGGATGCCGAGGTCGCCCGTGACGAACTCCCAGGCGAAGCGGATCGCCTCGCGCTTGAAGTAGTCGCCGAACGAGAAGTTGCCGAGCATCTCGAAGAAGGTGTGGTGCCGGGCGGTGTGCCCCACCTGCTCGAGGTCGTTGTGCTTGCCGCCGGCGCGGACGCACTTCTGCGAGGTCGTGGCGCGGCGATTCCCGTCGGGCGCCGGCTCCTGCCCGAGGAAGACCTTCTTGAACTGCACCATGCCGGCATTGGTGAACAGCAGGGTCGGATCGTCGGCCGGCACGAGGGAGGACGACGGGCGGACGGCGTGGGCCTGGCGGGCGAAGTAGTCCAGGAAGCGGCGGCGGATCTCGGAGGCGCGCATATCCTTGAAAAATAAGGTGTTGCATCGCGCGGACACAACGCCGATCTTCCTCCGGTGACGCCCGCTACCTTCGGCGCGGTAGTCCCGTTATCCGTACAGTCGTCGCGCAGCCCCGGGGATCGGCACGGACGCCCAACCCGGTGCACGCGCCCGTCCCGCACCCCGCCCGTGTCCTTCGCCCGGCCATCGCGATCCCCGCTGCCGTGGACGGCCGCATGAGCCGCCTCACGCGGATGCGGAACCGGCACTTCCTCCTGCTCGACCTCGTCGGGCTCGCCCTCGTCCCGTTCGTCGTCCTCACCCTGCGGTTCGAGGGGCTCGAGTGGCCCCCTGGGTACGGCGAGACCGTCCTCACCTACACGCTCCTCACCCTCCCGCTCCGTCTCGCGGTGAATTGGCGCGGCGGGCTCTACGGCTGCATCTGGCGCCACGCGAGCGTCGTCGAGCTCGAGCGGATCCTCGTGGCCGGCCTCGCCGCGGCCTTCTTCAATTTCCTGATCGGCATCGGCATGCGCGAATGGCTCGCGCTCACGCCGCACCGCATGCCGTACTCCGCGCTCACGCTCGACGCGATGCTGTCGCTCGCCGTGCTCTCGGCGCCGCGCCTCGCGGCGCGGTTCCTCGAGGCGCGCAAGCACCGGACCCGCGAAGGCACCCGCACGATCGTCGTCGGCGCTGGCTCGGTCGGCCAGCTGATCGCCCGCGAGGCGCATTCGTCGGACCGCGCCGCCTTCCAGATCGTCGCCTTCGCCGACGACGACCCGGCCAAGATCGGCCAGCTCCTCCACGGCATCAAGGTCGAGGGCCGGATCGACGACCTGCCGCGCATGATCCGCGATCTCGGCGCCAAGGAGGTCATCATCGCGATGCCCTCCGCGCGCGGCACGCTCGTGCGCCGCGTGGTCGAGATGGCCGGTCAGGCGGGTGCCCGCACCCGCACGGTGCCCTCGCTGTCGGACCTCGTGTCCGGGCGCGTCGAGTACACCGCGCTCCGCCCGGTCGAGATCCAGGATCTCCTCCGCCGCGCGCCCATCAAGACCGACATCACGTCCGTCCGCGCCCTGGCCGAGGGGCGCACGGTGATGGTGACCGGCGCGG
>JAIBBJ010000110.1 GCA_019694735.1 Gemmatimonadaceae bacterium
CGCCGCGGCCCCGCGCACCGGCGCGCCCGCGCCCGCGTGGCGCCCGGCCAGCTCCCCCGCCGACCCGAAGTGGGCCATGGACCAGGAGGAGGTCCTCGCCGGCTTCTGACCCTCGTCAACGCGCCCGGCGCATGCGAAGTTTGGGCCAACGTCCCGCCCCCGCGGGACGTACCCCCTCGACCCGAACCCTTCCGAGGCTCCCGCATGCGCCGGTCGCTCCTCCTCGCTCCCCTCGCCCTCGCCCTCTCGCTCGCGGCCTGCCACAAGGGTGGCGGTGCCGAGGCCGCTGCCGCTCCCGCGCCGTCGGGCCCGCGGATGCCGGCCGGCGTCACCCCCGCGCTGATCGCGACCGGCGACTCGATCTTCCACTCGGGCGGCTGCCAGCGCTGCCATGGCCAGAAGGGCGTCGGCGGGCAGAACGGCCCGAGCCTCGTCGCCGGTCCGTGGCTCCACAGCACGGGCAAGTACGAGGAGATCGTGCAGACCATCACCACCGGCGTGCCGCGCACGGCGCTGAAGGACCAGAACCGCCGCTTCCCGATGAACGGCCGCGGTGGCCAGATGAACCTCAACGACGACCAGGTGAAGGCGGTCGCCGCGTACGTCTGGTCCATCTCGCGCGACAAGCACTGAGCCGCTCCGCGGGACGGCAGCGGCCCCCGGCACCAGGTGCCGGGGGCCGTCCGTGCCTCGGGGCGTGTCAGCGCCCGGCGCGGACCTCGCGCAGCAGCAGCGAGGACGCGATCGCGTACACCGCCGCCGCGAGCAGCGGGATCGTCGCGGTGAGCGGGTCACGCGCCACGACCACCGCCACGAGGCAGGCCACCGGCACCCCGACCGCGAGCACGGCGTAGCCGCGGCTCCGGTAGAGCCATGCGTACCCGAGGAAGTGCGACGCGAAGAGCGTCGCCATCGCGAACGGCGTCCACGGTGCCGCGACGTACCCCGTCACGATGATCATCGGCCAGAAGAAGAGCTGCATCGCGTTCATCAGGAGGCCGAGCGACGTGAGCCGCTCGCTCTTCGCGAAGAGGTCGCCGCCGAACGCGCGCGTGAGCAGCACGCCCGCCGGGAACACGGCGCCGGTCGCGACGTAGCTCCAGAAGAGCGCGGTGCGGAGCGGCAGCAGCTCCAGCAGCGCCGCCACGCCGAGCCAGTAGAGCGTGCCGGCGATCGGCATCCCGACGCCGCGCGCCGTCGCCGCCGCGAGGCGCTGCCGCTCGCGGTCGATCGCGACGGTCGCCGGATGCGGCGCGTCGAGCGGCACGGGAGGATCGTCGAAGCGGAACGTCGGGATCGCCATCGGTCGGTCCGGGAAGGTGGTGGCCTCCGTACGACCCGCCGGACCGCGCTGTTTCGCGGTCCGCCTTGCCTGGCCCGGTGCGCCCTCCGACGGCCCTACGGACCGCCCTGCAGCTCGCCGAGCGGCAACGTGCCCACGGTCCCTGACGCGGGTGCCACCATCCGTCGGTGGTAGTCGAGCTGCCCGAGATGGTACCCGAGGTGCACCGCGAGGTGGGTCACGAACCGCGCGGTCGTGAAGCGGTGCCCGCCGACCGCCTGCGGATACTCCGCCGCGAGGCGCGCCGCGTCGAGCGTCGGCAGCACGCGCGCCACCTCGGCCCGCGCCGCCTCGACCTCCGCGACCACCTCGGCCCGCGTGAGGCCGCGCGCCGCGAACTCGCCGTCGCGGTCGCGCACGAATCCGCCGCCGCCGAGCACCGTCCCGATGAAGGCGCGCACGTTCCCCGCGAGGTGCCGCGCGAGCACGCCGCCCGGGTTCGCGAGGCCCGGCACGTCGCGCCAGAGCGCCGCGTCGTCCGGGTACGCCGCGACCTCGCGCGCCAGCGTGCGCAGCTCGCGTTCCATCACCGCCCGTAGATCGTCAGCTTGCATGGGACCCTCCGGGGCCGTGTCGCCGATGGTCCCAAGATAGGCTCCCCTCCGCGCTGCGTCCTCCCCACGAGGGCCGATCGATGCTCGTGACCCCCCGCCCGATCAGCGTCGTCCGCACGCTCCGCCTGCACGCCGTCATCCTCGGCGCCTCGGTCGCCTCGCTCTGGGCCGTGTTCGCCGTGGACACCGTGCTCGGCGGCGCATTGCTGCGCTTCGGCATCGTGCCGCGCACCGAGCACGGCCTCTGGGGCATCCTCGCCGCGCCGTTCCTCCACGCCGACTTCCAGCACCTGCTCGCGAACACCGTCTCGCTGCTCGTGCTCGGCTGGCTGGTGATGCTGCGCGACCCGCGCCACTTCGGGCTCGTCGCCGTGTGCGCGATGCTCGGTGCCGGGCTCGTCGCGTGGACGCTCGGCGCCTCGCGCTCGGTGCATGTCGGCGCGAGCGGCGTGATCTTCGGCTTCCTCGGCTTCCTGATCCTCGCCGGCTGGTATGCCCGCAGCTTCGGCAGCATCGCGCTGAGCCTCGGCACGATCTTCCTGTGGGGGGGCCTGGTCGCGGGTGTGCTCCCCGGGACGCCTGGCGTGAGCTGGCAGTCGCACCTGGGCGGGTTCGCCGGCGGGATGCTCGCCGCGCGCTGGTTCTCGCGCGACACCACGACGCTCCAGCGCCTCAAGAAGCTGGGCATCGCCTAGCCCGCACCCGCGCCGCGGGCGCCGTCCACCGCCGGTCCCACGACCGACGTGAGACAGTTTCGCCCGGGCGATATTGACTTTCCGTTTCATCCGGGTGTAATTGCGTCCCCATGCCCCGCCCCGTCATCGCCTTCGCCGGCCCCCACCGCATCGCCGCAGGGGAGCTCCCGGTGGTCGCTCGCGCGATCAAGGAGTACCTCGCGCGCGAGGATGCGCACGCGCCGTTCGTCTTCGATGTCGAGACCAGCCAGCCGGTGGAACTGGACCTCCGCGGCAACACCGCGACGGTGGTCGCCCGCGCCCGCGCGCTGCAGGAGGCCGCGGACGCGGCGATGGCGGCGCGCGACGAGGAGCGCGAGGACGGTCCGCGCGGCCCCGGGCGCCCGCGACTCGGGGTCGTCGGGCGCGAGGTCACGCTGCTCCGGCGGCACTGGGACTGGCTCAACGAGCAGCCCGGGGGCGCCTCCGCGGCGTTGCGCCGGCTGGTGGACCAGGCCCGCGTCGCCCACGCCGGCCGGGACCGCCTGCGTCGCGCGCAGGAGGCGGCGTACCGCTTCCTCTCGCAGCTCCTCGGCGACCAGCCGCAGTTCGAGGAGGCGACCCGCGCCCTCTTCGCGCATGACCGTGACCGCTTCCTCCTCCTGACCGCCGACTGGCCCCGCGACCCGCGCGATCACGCGCGCGACCTCGCGGAGCAGGCCTTCCTCGCCGCCGAGCACGCCGATGCATGACCTCACGCAGGGCTCCATCCCCCGCCACATCATCCGGATGGCCATCCCGATGGCCATCGGGATGATCTTCCAGACGCTGTACTACCTGGTGGACCTGTACTTCGTCGGTCGGCTCGGCGACGTGGCGCTCGCCGGCGTGAGCGCGGCGGGCAACGTGCAGTACATCGTCATGGCGCTCACGCAGGTGCTCGGCGTCGGCACGATGGTGCTCATCGCGCATGCGGCGGGCCGCAAGGATGCCGCCGACGGCAATCTCGTCTTCAACCAGAGCCTCACGCTCTCGGCGATCGCGGCGGTGATCGTGTTCGTCGGTGGCTACGCGTTCGGGGACGCCTACCTGCGCACGCTCGCCGCGGACGAGGCGACCTTCGAGGCGGGGCGCGCATACCTGCACTGGTTCCTCCCGGCGCTCGGGCTGCAGTTCGCGCTCATCTCGATCGGCTCGGCGCTGCGGGGCACGGGCGTCGCCAAGCCGACGATGGTCGTGCAGGTGCTGACGGTCGTGCTCAATGCCGTCCTCGCGCCGGTGCTCATCGCCGGCTGGGGCACCGGCCATCCGATGGGTGTGGCCGGCGCCGCGCTCGCGAGCACGATCGCGGTCATCGTCGCGGTGGCGGTGCTCCTCGCGTACTTCGTGAAGCTCGAGCACTTCGTCGGCCTCGACCGTGCGCTGCTGCGGCCGCACCTCGCGACCTGGAAGCGGATGCTGCGCATCGGCCTCCCGGCCGGCGGCGAGTTCGCGCTGCTGTTCGTGAACGTGGGCATCAACTACGCCATCATCGGGCGCTTCGGCTCGGCGGCGCAGGCCGGGTTCGGGGTCGGCCAGCGGATGATGCAGGCGATCTTCCTGCCGGCGATGGCGATCGCGTTCGCCGCGGCGCCGATCGCGGGGCAGAACCTCGCGGCCGGCAAGCCGGAGCGCGCGAAGCAGACGTTCTACGACGCGGTCAGGATCGGCAGTGTGCTGATGGCGCTGCTGACGCTCTTCGCGCACTGGCGGCCGGAGTGGCTCATCAGCGGGTTCACCGACGACCCGGCCGCACGCGAGGTGGCCGTGATGTTCCTGCGCATCATCTCGTGGAACTTCGTCGCCGCCGGCATCCTCTTCACCTGCTCGGGCATGTTCCAGGCGATGGGGAACACCGTGCCCTCCATCCTCTCCAGCGCCGCGCGGCTCGTGATCTTCGCGGTGCCGGCGCTGTGGATCGCCGCGCAGCCGCACTTCCAGCTCCACTGGGTCTGGTACGTGTCGGTGGCCGCAAGCACGCTGCAGACGGCGTTCACGCTGTGGCTGCTCAGCCGCGAGGCGCGCAAGCGCCTCGCGCCGCGGCCGGTGGCCCCGCCGTCACCCGTGCCCGAGGGGGCCCCGGCCTGAGCTGGTGCGGTCGATCCACCACGCCCACGGCACCACGATCCACCCGACGAGGGCGAACCAGGCGAGACTCCGCGCATCGGGCGGCGGCGGGGTGAACGGACCCGACGCCCAGATGAAGGTGTTCAGCAGCACGAACGACCAGATCGCGAGATGCCCGGCCCAGCTGGTGGGCCGGCGGGCCCGGAGGAAGAGCGTGATGGCGGCGAGCCAGAGCGCACCCTCCACCACGAGCGTGCCCGGCACCGACCGCCACAGGCCGAGGCCGTAGCGCCCGGCGAGCCAGGGCGCGAGCGGCAGGTCGGGTACGTGGGTGAGCCAGTCGAGGAGCCAATGGCTCACCACGGTGGCCGCGAGCAGCGGCAGTGCCGCCCGCTCGACGCCAGCGGCGCGCGCGAACCCGGCGAGCGCCGCGCCCCACAGCACGCCGGCGAGCAGGCTGTGCGTCCACGGATACGACTCGAAGGCGAGCGGCGTGAACGCCGTGATGCCGGGCGCCACCCGCACCGTCTCGACTCCGGCGAGCAGCAGCAGCGGCCAGACGAGGTCGACGAGGTTCGCTGCGGCCATCCACCACACGAACGGGGTGCGCGGACGCGCGCGCGCGGCGAGCATGGCGACGGCGACGTGGCCGACGAACATATGGGACTCCGGGCGGGAGGACTTCCGGTGAACCAGCACCGCGGCTGCGCCGTTCAACTTGGCATGCCCCGCCCTGCCCGTGAAGCGTCCCGCCCGCCCGTCGCGCCCCCGCCCGCCGATGCCCACCATCCAGCGCGCTCCGGCACCGCGGCCACCGTTCCGGTCCGCACCCTCGTGCTCGTGCTCGGTGACCAGCTCGACGCCGAGTCGGCGGCGTTCGACGGCTTCGACGCCGCCCACGATGCGCTCTGGATGGCCGAGGTCGCGTCCGAGAGCACGCACGTCTGGTCCTCCAAGCCGCGCATCGCGCTCTTCCTCGCGGCCATGCGGCACTTCCGCGAGGCCCAGCGCGCACTTGGCCGCCGCGTGCACTACGTCACGCTGGAGGACGCGGCGAACACGCAGACCCTCGCCGGCGAGCTCGCCCGCGCGGTGGCCGAGCTCCGCCCCGCCCGGCTCGTGATGGTGGAGGCCGGCGACTGGCGCGTGGCCGAGGCGCTCGAGGCGCAGGCCGCCGCGCTCGGCCTGCCGCTCGAGGTCCGCGGGGACCGGCACTTCCTCTGCACCCGTGAGGAGTTCCGCGCCCACGCGCGCGGCCGCAAGCAGCTGCGCATGGAGTTCTTCTACCGCGAGATGCGGCGCCGCCACGGCTTCCTGCTCGACGCCGACGGCGCGCCCGAGGGCGGCGCATGGAACTTCGACGAGGAGAACCGCGGCAGCTTCGGGAAGGCCGGGCCGCCGCCGCACGCCCCGCCGGTCGCGTTCCCGCCCGACGCGATCACGCGCGAGGTGCTCGCGCTCGTGGACGCGCGCTTCGCCGGCCATCCCGGCGACCTCGCGGCCTTCGACTGGCCGGTGACGCCGCCGGAGGCGCAGCGCGCGCTCGAGGATTTCGTCACGCACCGCCTCCCGCGGTTCGGCCTCTTCCAGGACGCGATGTGGCATGACGAGCCGTGGCTGTTCCACTCGCGGCTCTCCGCGGCGATGAACCTCAAGCTGCTCGACCCGCGGGTGGTGCTGCACGCGACGGAGCGCGCCTTCCGGCAGGGGCGCGTTCCGCTCGCCGCCGCCGAGGGGTTCATCCGCCAGATCCTCGGCTGGCGCGAGTACGTGCGCGGCATCTACTGGCACTTCATGCCGCGCTACCTGGAACTCAACGCGATGGCGGCGGCGGAGGCGCTGCCCGCGTGGTACTGGACGGGCGACTGCGAGATGGCCTGCCTGCGGGACGCGATCGGCCAGACGCTGCGGCTCGGGTACGCGCACCATATCCAGCGCCTGATGGTCACCGGGCTCTACGCGCTGGTGCTCGGCGTGCACCCGAGGCGCGTGCACGAGTGGTACCTCGCCGTCTACGTGGACGCGGTGGAGTGGGTGGAACTCCCCAACACGCTGGGGATGTCGCAGTACGGCGACGGCGGCGTGATGGCCTCCAAGCCGTACGTCGCGACCGGCAAGTACATCCAGCGGATGAGCGATCACTGCACCCGCTGCCGATTCGACCCGGCCAAGGCCACCGGCGACGACGCGTGCCCGTTCACGACGCTCTACTGGGACTACCTGATGCGGCACGAAGGGACCCTCGCCGGAAACCAGCGGATGGCCCTGCAGGTACGGAACCTGGGGCGGCTCGGTCCGGCGGAGCGCGCGGCGATCTCGCAGCGCGCGACGGCCATCCGCGCGGCGGGCGGCGCCCCGCCGCGCGCGCTCACGCTCCTCTGAGCCGGCTCGTGGCGAAGATGCGCAAGAAGTCCGATCTTCCCGCGAAGGACTGCCTCGCCTGCGGCCGGCCGTTCACCTGGAGGAAGAAGTGGGCCCGAGACTGGGATTCCGTGCGGTACTGCTCCGATGCCTGCCGGTCGCGGGGCTCGCGTTCCTCGTCGGGGCACAGCCCCGCACCGTCGACGCGGCGTTCAGCGCGCTCCTGACCGCCGACCGCGCATTCGGGCGCGCCGGGGACCTGACGGGCGCGATGGCGGCCGACGTCACCGTGCCGATGGCGGGCCTCGGCCTCGTGGACGGCATCGCGGCCGTGCGCGAGGCGCTCGCGCGTGACACGCTCGACGGACGCGCGCACCTCATCTGGCAGCCGACGGGCGGCGGCCTCTCGGCGGACGGGCAGCACGGCTTCACGTACGGCTTCACGATGCTCGCGCGCGCTGACGGCACGCAGGTCCCGGGCAAGTACCTCGCCTACTGGGTGCGCGACGCGCGCGGCTGGCGGATGAGGGCGTACCGTCGCATCCGCCGGACCGGCGCGCCCGCGGACAGCGCGCGGCGGCCCGGCGTGCTCCCGGGGGCGCTGGTCCCGCCGGTGTCGGACGTGGCCGCCATCGAGCGGCATCGCGCATCGCTGCTCTTCGCCGAGCGCGCCTTCGCACGCGAATCCCAGGAGATCGGCCTGCAGGCCGGCTTCGCGCGCTTCGGGAGCCCGCAGGCGATGAACCTCGGCGGGCCCGCCACGCCCGGCTTCACGTTCGGCAACATCGCGATCGCCGCGCTGGTCTCGGCCGGCGGCCCGCCGGGGAAGAGCGCGGTGGATTGGTGGCCGGAGCGCGCCCTCGTCGCCTCCAGCGGCGACCTCGGCGTCACGTTCGGCTACATCACGCCGAACGACCCGCCGGCGGCCGGGCAGCCACGGCCGCGCTTCCCGTTCTTCACGGTGTGGCATCGCGCGTCGCCGGACGCGCCGTGGCGCTACGTCGCCGAGTAGCGCGCGGGATCAGCGGCCGTTGAAGCGCAGCGCCGCGGCCACGAAGAGCCGCACCCCAGTCTCGAACGCGCGCTCGTCCACGTCGAACTTGGGGTGGTGGTGCGGATGCACCGCGCCATCGATGGCGCGTGCCGCGCCGATGAACACGAAGGTGCCCGGCGCCCGCTGCAGGAAGGCCGAGAAGTCCTCGCCCACCATCACCGGCCGCATCGGCACGAGCGCGCCGGCGCCGCAGGCCTCCGCGACCAACGCCTGCACCTGCGCCGAGACCGCCGGGTCGTTCACGATCGGGCGGTAGCCCTCCTCGTAGGTGAACGCGGCCGTCGCCCCGTGCGCCTCGGCGATGCCGCGCGCGATGCGCTCCATCTGCGCCACGACCCGCGCCCGCACCGCGGGATCGAACGTGCGCACCGTGCCATTCAGCTCCGCGGTCTCGGGGATCACGTTGTTCGTGGTCCCGGCGTGGAACTGCGTCACGCTCACCACCGCGCTGTCGAGCGGGTCCACCGTGCGCGCGACGACCTGCTGCAGGCCGGTCACCACCTGCGCCCCGATCGCGATGGGGTCCACCGTCTGGTGCGGATTGGCCGCGTGGCCGCCCTTGCCGCGGATGGTGATCCAGAAGGTGTCGGGCGCCGCGGTCACCGCCCCGACGGGCACCCCGACCTGCCCGAGCGGGAGGTCGGCCCAGAGGTGGGCGCCGAGCACGCGCGTCACGCCGTCCATCGCGCCGCGGTCCACCATCTCCTGCGCGCCGCCGGGCAGCGTCTCCTCGGCGTGCTGGAAGAGGAAGCGCACCTCGCCGACGAGCGCCTCGCGCCGCGCGACCAGCTCGCGCACGGCGCCGAGCAGCACGGCGGTGTGGCCGTCGTGCCCGCAGGCGTGCATCACCCCCGGCGCGGTGGACGCGAACGGGAGTCCGGTCTCCTCGGTGATCGGGAGCGCATCCATGTCCGCGCGGAGCGCGAGCACGGGGCCGGGCCGCCCGGTGACCAGCCGCGCCACGACGCTGGTCGGCGTGGGCCTGGTGACCGTGAGCCCGCCGAGCGCGGTGAGCGTCGCCTCCACGAACGCCGAGGTCTCGTCCTCGTGGAACGAGAGCTCGGGGTGCGCGTGGAGGTGGCGCCGCCACGCGACGACCTGCGCGGTCGTGTCCGGGGCGAGGGCGAGCGGCGCGGCCATGGGGTCAGACCACGACGTTGAGCAGCCGCCCCGGCACGAGGATCACCTTCTTCGGCGCGCCGGTGAGGAACCTGCCGATCACCGGGTCGGCCTTGGCCGCCGCCAGCGCCTGGTCCTGCGTGACGTCCTTCGGCACGACGAGCTTGCCGCGGGTCTTGCCGCCGACCTGCACCACGAGCTCGATCGTGTCCGAAGCGAGCCGCGCCGGGTCGAAGGCGGGCCAGCGCGAATCGAACACGCTCCCGGCATGGCCGAGCATCGCCCAGAGCTCCTCGGCGATGTGCGGCGCGAACGGCGCGACGAGCTGCACCACGGGCTCGACCTCGGCCCGGTGGCAGCGGCGCTCGCCCTTCCGCAGGACGTTCATGTACTCCATCATCGCGGCGATGGCGGTGTTGTACGAGAGCGCGGGGACGTCCTCGCCGACCTTCTTGATCGTCGCGTGCAGCTTGCGCAGCACCTCGTCGTCCGGCGCGCCGTCGGTGGTGCAGTCGCGCACCGAGGCCCAGAGCCGGTCGAGGAAGCGCTTCACGCCGCTGATGCCGGCGTCGCGGAAGTCGCCGCCCTCCTCGAACGGGCCGAGGAACATGAGGTAGGTGCGGAACGAGTCCGCGCCCCACTGCTCGAGGTACTCATCGGGATTGACGACGTTGCCCTTCGACTTCGACATCTTGGCGCCCTCACGGATGATGAGGCCGTGGGCGCGGAACTTCGTGAACGGCTCCTCGAAGTCGAGGAGCCCTTGGTCGTGCAGCACCATCGTGATGAATCGCGAGTACAGCAGGTGCAGCACCGCGTGCTCGTTGCCGCCGATGTAGGTCGTGACCGGCAGCCACCGCCGGGTGGTCGCCCGGTCGAACGCCACGTCGTCGCGCGGCACGCTCGGGTAGCGCAGGAAGTACCACGCGCTGTCGAGGAACGTGTCGCTGACGTCGGTCTCGCGGCGCGCCGGCTTGCCGCAGGTCGGGCAGGGCACGTGGAACCACTCCGCGTGGCGCGCGAGCGGCGACACGCCCGAGTCGTCGGGCTTGAAGTCGGCGATCTCGGGGAGCACGACCGGCAGCTGCGCCTCCGGCACCGGCACCGTGCCGCAGGCGTCGCAGTAGATGATCGGGATCGGCGGGCCCCAGTAGCGCTGGCGCGAGATGCACCAGTCGTGCAGGCGGTAGTTGGTGACCGCCTGCCCGGCGCCCATCCCCTCGAGCCACTCGGTGAGGGTGCGCTTCGCGGTGTCCACCGGCATCCCGTCGAACCGCCCCGAGTTCACGAGCCGGCCGTCGCCCACGTACGCCACATCGCCGAGCGGGGTGCGCGCATCCTCGCCATCGCCCGCGACGACGCGCACGATGTCGAGCCCGAACTTCCGCGCGAACTCGAAGTCGCGCTCGTCGTGCGCCGGCACCGCCATGATCGCGCCGGTCCCGTACTCCATGAGCACGTAGTCGGCCACCCAGATCGGGATCAGCTGCCCGGTCGCCGGGTTGGCCGCGAACGCGCCGGTGAACTCGCCGGTCTTCTCCTTGGTCGTCTTGCGGGAGACGATGTCCTGCTTGGCCGCGCGGGCGCGGTACGCCTCCACCGCGGCGCGCTGGTCGGGCGCCGTGAGCTGCGGGACGAGCGGATGCTCGGGGGCGAGCACGAGGTACGTCGCGCCGAAGATCGTGTCCGGGCGCGTCGTGAAGACCTCGATGATCGGCTCGTCGGCGCGCAGCTCGCTCGTCACCGAGACCGCCGCGCTGCCCGCGTCGGCCACCGGATCGACCACCCGGAAGCGGAGCCGCGCGCCGTCCGACCGGCCGATCCAGTTCCGCTGCGCCTGCTTCGTCGTCTCCGACCAGTCGAGCCGCTCGAGGTTGCCGAGCAGCCGCGAGGCATAGTCGGAGATGCGGAAGAACCACTGCTCCAGGAAGCGCTGTTCGACCGCGGTCCCGCACCGCTCGCAGTGGCCGCCCTCGACCTGCTCGTTCGCGAGCACGGTCTTGCACGACGGGCACCAGTTCACGGCGGCCGCCTTCTTGTACGCCAGCCCCTGCTTGTAGAGCTGCAGGAAGACCCACTGCGTCCACTTGTAGTACGCCGGGTCGGTGGTGTCGACCTGCTGCGCCCAGTCCACCATCAGCCCCGCGCGGTCGAGCTGGCGGCGGAAGTTGCGGATGTTGCTGGGGATGAGCTCCATCGGGTGGCGCCCGACCTTCAGCGCGAAGTTCTCCGAGTGGATGCCGAACGCGTCGTAGCCGAGCGGCTCGAAGACCGTGTGGCCTTGCAGGCGCTGGAATCGCGCGTAGATATCACAACCGGTGAACGCGAAGAGATTCCCGACGTGCAGCCCCTCGGCCGAGGGGTACGGGAACATCATCAGCGCATAGAACGGCTGGTCGCCCTGCGCGAGGTCGGTCCGGTTGGTGCCGCGCGCGGCCCAACGTTCACGCCAACGCGCCTCGACGGCGGCGGGCTCGTAACCGATCGGTTCGACGGGTGCAGTCATAAGAGTGGAAGGGAATCTGAGCAATCTAGCCGCCTCCGCCGCGGGAACGAAGCCGAGCGACGCCCCCGGCGCGCTCCAGCAGCACCTCCTCGACCGCCTCGCCTTCGCGGCCACGGTCGGGGGGCTCCTGGTCTTCGCGGTCCTCCTCCTCCTCTTCTGGGACCGGATCGCGGCGATGCTCGCCGCCGGGGGCTGGCTGCTGGCGGTCGGCCTGGGCGCCTCGCTCGCCGTGGGCCTCTCCGCGGGCGTGTTCTACTTCTTCATCTCCCCCCGGATCGGGGAGACGAACCGCGAGCTCGCCGAGGTCGCCGAGGCGATCGCGGCGGGGGAACTGGTCCGGACGCCGGAGGCAGCGAGCCAGGGCGGGCAGCTCGGCCGCCTCGCCCGCGCCCTGGTCGGCATCTCGGCGGAACTGCGGCGACTCGGCGTGCTGATCCGCGACAACGCCGCCGAGACCGCGCGGCGCTCGACCGAGATCACCGCCGGCACGGAGCACATGGCCACGGCCGCCTCCGGCATCGCCGAGACGGCGAGCACGCTCAGCCTGCAGGCCACGGAGATGGCGGACACGATCCGGCTCCTCTCCCTCGACGCCGGGCGCCTCAACACCCTGGCCGGCACCGTTGCCGACGGCGCCACCGACGGCATCGAGCGCAACCAGCGGCTCAAGGCGCTCGCGTCGGAGAGCCACGAGCGCCTCGACGAGAGCGCCCGACGCCTCGACGCGCTGCTCCTCGACGTACAGGCGAGCGCGCAGGCCACCGAGGCGCTCGCGACCGCGAGCGACCAGATCCGCGGCTTCGTGGTGCTGGTGCAGAAGATCGCGCGGCAGTCGAAGCTGCTCGCGCTGAACGCGGCGATGGAGGCGGCGCGCGCGGGCGAGCAGGGCGAGGGCTTCACGGTGGTCGCGACCGAGGTGCGCCGCCTCGCGCAGTCGAGCGCCGAGGCCGCCGAGCACACCGACAAGCTGATGCAGGAGCTCATCGCGCAGATGGAGACGGCGCGCGAGACGAGCGCGCGCTCGCTGACGACGGTGGAGACGGTGCGCGCCGCCACGGCGCACGGACGGCAGGCGTTCACGCAGGTGGAGCTGGCGGTGGACGCGGCCGACGAGTGGGTCGGGACGATGGCCGGCACCGCCGCCTCGGGCCGCGCCCTCGCCGGCGAGATCACCTCGAAGCTCGACTCGCTCTCGGGCGGCACGGCGCTCTTCGCGACGGCGATGCAGGACGTCGCCGCGGCGAGCCAGGAGCAGAGCGCGAGCACGCAGGAGATCGCGGCCGCCGCGAACGCGCTGGTCGCGGCCGCGGACCGCGTCACGAAGGCGGCGACGGCCTTCGGCTCCTGAGGACGCGCGGGCGGGCCGTGCCCGCCCGCGTGCCGCCGCTCAGCGGCTCGGCCGCGCGAAGAGGTGCACGCACTTCTCCAGCCGCGGCCCCTTCTCGTCGCACACGGCGAACTGCGCACCCTCGTAGAGCGTCCCCGCCGCGTAGCGCCCGTCCTTCGCCACCGCGTAGAACTGGATGTCGAAGTTCGGCCGGCCGTCCGGGCGCAGGAGCCGCTGCTCCGTCATCGCGACGAGACGCTCGAGGGTCCTCAGCACGGCCTGCTCCGGCGGGAGCCCCTGCCGCATGAACTCGACGGTCAGGAAGCCGCCGCAGACCTTGATGTTCGCCTCGCCGCGCCCGGTGGAACCGGCGGCGCCGACGGTGTTGTCGCAGTACTGCCCCGCCCCGATCACCGGCGAGTCGCCGATGCGGCCGGGGATCTTCCATGCCATCCCGCTCGTCGTCGTGACGGAGCTGATGTCGCCCTTGGCGTCCACGCAGTTCATGTTGATCGTCCCGGTCGTGAACTTGATCGCGACGTCATCGTCGTGGTCGAGCCACGCGTCGTCCTTGTTCAGCCGCGCCCGCCAGCGGAGCCAGTCCTGCCGGGTCTTCTCGGTGAGGAGCTCCTGCTCCTTGAAGCCCATCGCGAGCGCGAAGCGCTTGGCGCCCTCGCCGACGAGCATGATGTGGTCGGTGTAGTCCATCACGGCCTTCGCCACGAGGCTCGGCGTCGCGATGCCCTCGAGCGCCCCGACGGAACCGGCCCGCTTGGTGGGGCCATGCATGCAGCTGGCGTCGAGCTGGACGACGCCGTCGGCGTTCGGGAGGCCGCCGATGCCGACGGATTGGTCGTCGGCGTCGAGCTCCTGGATGTTCACGCCGGCGATGATCGCGTCGAGGGTGTCGGCACCGCGGGTGAGGCGATCGTACGCGACCTTGACGCCGCGGAGGCCGTTCGCCGACGAGATCACGACGGGGCGGGATGCGGTGATGCGGGGGGTGGGGGCGGCGGCCGCGGCCTGCTGGGGACGGAGGGAGAGGGCCGCAGCGGCAGCGGCGGACGAGGTCAGGAAGTCGCGGCGGGTCGTCATGGATGCGGGGGCAGGGTGTGCCGCGAACCTATCCTCCCGCGACCGGATGCGGAATGTCGGGCTGGATGCGGGGTGCGGGATACGGGGGGCGGGGGCGAGGGAATGGTGAGACGTCGGCGTGTCGCATGCGCATCGTCGTGGATGACCTCCTTCGAGACCGATCAGGACGGCGGGCACTCGGACCCGCTGGAACGCCTGCAGGCGTACCGTCTGGGCGTCGATGCGATGCGGGATGCGCGGCGGGACGCGGAGGCGCTCGGCCGCGACCCGATGACGCGCGAGGTGGGGGGCCAGCTCCTCCGCGCCGCCGGGTCGATCGCGGCGCACATCGCCGCGGGCTACTCGCGCGGGTCGACCGCGGATCGCCGCGACTTCCTGGAGTGCGCCCTCGGTTCCACACGCGAGTGCCTCGTGTGGTATGAGACCAGCGCCCACCCCGACCGCGCGCCGCGGATGGATCGCCTCGTCTCGATCCGCCGCCTGCTGCTGGCGATGATCCGGACCGCCCGCGAGGGCGTGCACGCCGACGGGCGCCGCGTCACCGGCTGACTCCCCCCGCATCCCGCACGCCGCAGTACCTTTTCCGGGATGACGACCGCCCTCTCCCGCATCCCGTTCTTCGAAGGCATCGGCGAACAGCAGCTGTGGCATCTGTCCCGCACCGCCGATCCCCGCGACTACGCCGCCAACGACACCCTGTTCGAAGCCGGCCACCCCCGTGAGGCCTTCTGGGTGATCCTCGAGGGTAACCTCGCCATCGAGACCACCGTCAACGGCGTCCCCCACCGCCTCTCCACCCTCGGCCCCGGCGACGTCATCGGCGAGTCCATCCTCCTCGATGAGCACACCCACAGCACCACCGGCCGGGCGACCGTCCCGCTGAAGGCGCTCCGCTTCGCGAAGACCGCGCTCGAGCCCCTGCTGAAGGACAAGCCGCACCTCTACGCCCACCTCGTGAGCAAGAGCGCGCGCGCCATCCGCGACCGGCTCCGCCAGGCCGACGCCTCGCTCACCGGCCAGGGCCGCCTCCTCGGCTTCTCCCCCGCCGGCCGGACCCGCCGGGAGCACGACCTGCTCGGCGAGCGCGACGTGCCGGACGCCGCCCTGTACGGGGTGCAGACCCTGCGGGCCGTCGAGAACTTCCCCATCACCGGCGTCACGCTGCGCGACTTCCCCGAGCTCATCATCGCGCTCGCGCAGGTGAAGGAGGCCGCCGCCCGCGCCAACCGCGGGCACGTGGACCTCCCCGACGAGGTCTGCGACGCCATCATCGCGGCCGCACGCGAGATCCAGGCCGGCCGGCACCACGAGCACTTCCGCGTCGACATGATCCAGGGCGGCGCCGGGACCTCGAGCAACATGAACGCCAACGAGGTCATCGCGAACCGCGCCCTCGAGCTCCTTGGCGCACCGCGCGGGACCTACGCGCGCGTGCATCCCAACGAGCACGTGAACCTCGCGCAGTCCACCAACGACGTGTACCCGACCGCCATCCGGCTGGCGCTGCACCATGCCATCGGCCGGCTGCAGGAGGAGATGCGCCGGCTCGTGGACGCCTTCCTCGCCAAGGGCGCCGAGTTCGCCCCCCACGTGAAGATGGGGCGCACCCAGCTGCAGGACGCCGTGCCGATGACCCTCGGGCAGGAGTTCAACGCCTTCGGCCACACCATCGCCGAGGACGTGGACCGGCTCGAGGAGGCGAAGGCGCTCATGCGCGAGATGAACATGGGCGCGACCGCCATCGGCACCGGCATCACCGCGCCGCGCGGCTACACCGAGCGCGTCCGCGCCGAGCTCTCGGCCGTCGCCGGCCTCACGATGATCACCGCCCCCGACCTCGTGGAGGCGACCAGCGACACCGGCGCCTTCGTGCAGGTCTCCGGCGTGCTCAAGCGCTGCGCCGTGAAGCTGTCCAAGGTCTGCAACGACCTCCGGCTCCTCTCGAGCGGCCCGCGCACCGGCCTCGCCGAGATCCGGCTGCCGGCGATGCAGCCCGGCTCCAGCATCATGCCCGGGAAGGTGAACCCCGTGATCCCCGAGGCGGTCAACCAGGTCTGCTTCGACGTCATCGGCGGCGACGTGACCGTGACCATGGCCGCCGAGGCCGGGCAGTTGCAGCTCAACGTGTTCGAGCCGATCATCGCGTTCCGGCTGCTGCGCAACATCTCCGCCCTGACCAACGCCTGCCGTGTCCTCCGGGAGCGCTGCATCGTCGGCATCGAGGCGAACCCGGCCGGGATGCGGGCGATGGTCGAGCGGTCCATCGGTCTCGTCACCGCGCTGCTGCCGGAGCTCGGCTACGAGGTGTGCACGCAGCTGGCGAAGGACGCGCTCGAGACCGGGCGCGGCGTGGTGGAACTGGTGCTCGAACGCGGCCTGCTCACGCGGCAGCAGGTCGACGAGATCCTCGACCCGTCCCGGATGACCGGGGCGAAGGGGTAGCGATGGCGGGCGTGAAGCTGGACGGGGCGGGGACGCAGAAGATGAAGACCATCGAGGCGGCCCTCGTCACCCTGCAGAGCATCCACGGCATGGTCGAGCGGATGGCCGTGGAGATGAAGACCAACAAGGGGGCCGGCGTGATCCCGCAGCAGATCAAGCGGATCGCGACCCCGCTGCAGGGGCAGCTGAAGGGCCAGTTCGGGCTCATCGCCGACCAGGTGTCGGCCATGATCCTCGCGGCGGGCCGCGGCGGAAGCGACCAGATGCGGCTCCGCTCGATGCGGGAGTTCGTGGCCCAGATCCGGACGGCGCTGGAGATCGCGGCAGCCAAGGTGAAGGACCAGCACGCCGTCCCGATCGAGATCTCGCCGGACTGAGTCGCCGGGGAGGCGGCGGGCGCGGTGCCCGAGGCGCCGGGCCCTGCACGCGGGCCCGCGGACCGGGCACTCAGGTCAGTATCGGGTCGCGCCGAGACTCTGAGGAATGGCCGACGGTTCGGTCAGGGTCTTCGGCGCCGGGTGTCAGGCGACGTCGGCGGCCCCGACGTCACCCGTAGTCCTATTGCTGTCCGGCGATTGAACCGAGATTCCGGACCGCGGCCAAGTCTTTGCTGTTCCTTAGCGTATTCCCCTACGGTGTTGTAGTGCAATCTACTTGCCCCACCTGAATGGGTGGGGTAGGTTTCGAGCGCTTTTCCGTCGGTCGGAGCCAGCGTCGCAGCGGCACTCCGGCTTGCGTCCTCCCCCCAGCCATCCTCCCGATGCCGAAGCTGCGCTTGCGCGCAGCGGCGCCCGCGGCCCTCCTGGCCGTGGCCCTGCTCGCGCTCTCCGCGTGTGGATTCACGGAGTACCCCAACTCCACGTTCAACCACACGACCGACTTCAACACCTCGATCGACAACATCTTCCAGACGCTGGTGTTCTGGGGGACGATCGTCTTCGTGGTGGTCGAGGTCGCGCTGATCGTCACGATCATCAAGTTCCGCAAGCGGCCGGGCGGCCCCGAGGCGAAGCAGATCCACGGGAACGCGGCGCTCGAGATCACCTGGACGGCCATCCCGGCCATCATCCTCGTGCTGATCGCGGTCCCCTCGGCGCGGACGATCTTCGAGACGCAGAAGCCGGCGCCGGCGGGCGCGCTCAAGGTGCAGGTGATCGGGCACCAGTGGTGGTGGGAGTTCCGGTACCCCGAACTCGGCATCGTCACGGCGAACGAGGTCTACGTGCCGGTGGGGCGCACGGTCTCGTTCGAGCTGACGACCAAGGACGTGCTGCACTCCTTCTGGATCCCGCAGATGGGCGGCAAGCGCGACCTGATCACCAACAAGACCAACTACCTCTGGTTCACCCCGAGCGACACGCTCGAGACGATGGCGTGGAACGGCTTCTGCACCGAGTACTGCGGGGCGAGCCACGCGAACATGCGCATCCGGCTCTACACGGTGCAGCCGGCGGAGTTCGAGGCGTGGGCGCGCCACCAGGCGCGCGACGCCGTGTTCAACCCGGCGGCCGCGCCGGCGGTGCCGGTCGTGCCGGCGGCGGCGGGTGCGCCGCCGGCCGCCGCGGACACGGCGGCCGGTTGGATGTACCCGGCCGAGAAGCTGCCGGCGCACGTCGTGCCGCAGACGCCGATCCCGGCCGGCCTGGCCTATGACGATGCGCTCCTCGCCGGCGGCGACGCGGCGCGCGGCGCGCAGCAGGGCTTCCTGATGGGTGGATGCATCGGTTGCCACGCGGTGCGCGGCGTGCCGGGCGCGGTGAGCAACATCGGCCCCGACCTCACGCACATCGCCTCGCGGCACACGATCGCCGGGGGCCTCTACCGGAACGACGGCCCGACGCTGGCGCGCTGGATCAAGAACGCGCGCCACATGAAGCCGGGCTCGATCATGTACACGATCGGCCGCGGCGAGTACGACCCGATCCTCAAGACCACGCAGCAGGCGGGCCTCGACGACCGGCAGATCGCCGACGTGGTGGCCTACCTGATGGCCCTCAAGTGACCGGAGCCCCCTGACCATGGCCACCATCGCAGCCCCGACGCACGCCGGCACCGCCGCGGCGTCGGAGAACACGGGGATCTGGAGCTGGATCTCCACCGTCGATCACAAGCGGATCGGCACGATGTACCTCTGGACCGCCCTCTTCTTCTTCCTCGTCGGCGGCCTCGAGGCGACGCTCATCCGCACCCAGCTGATGCGGCCGAACATGGGCTTCGTCAGTGCCGAGACCTACAACCAGCTGTTCACGATGCACGGCACGACGATGGTGTTCCTCGCCGTCATGCCGCTCTCGGCCGCGTTCTTCAACTACCTGATCCCGCTCCAGATCGGCGCGCGCGACGTCGCGTTCCCGCGGCTCAACGCGTTCTCCTACTGGGTGTACCTGCTCGGCGGCATCTTCATCACGGTGCCGATCCTCTTCCAGATCGCGCCCGACGGCGGCTGGTTCGGCTACGCGCCGCTCACCACCACGCAGTTCTCGGCCGGCCCGAACATCGACTTCTGGGTGATCGGCCTCCAGATCCTCGGCGTCTCGTCGCTCGCCGCGGCGTTCAACTTCATCACGACGATCATCAACATGCGGGCGCCCGGGATGACGCTGATGCGGCTCCCGATGTTCACGTGGATGTCGTTCGTCGTGCAGTTCCTGCTCGTGCTCGCGTTCCCGCCGATCACGGTCGCGCTCGTCTTCCTCCTCTTCGACCGCTTCTTCGGCACGACCTTCTACGCGATCGCGGCCGGCGCGGACCCGCTGCTCTGGCAGCACCTCTTCTGGGTCTTCGGCCACCCCGAGGTGTACATCCTGATCCTGCCCGCCTTCGGCCTCGTGTCGGAGGTGCTCCCGACCTTCTCGAAGAAGCCGCTCTTCGGCTACAACGTGATGGTCTACTCGGGCATCATGATCGGCTTCCTCGGCTTCGGCGTGTGGGCGCACCACATGTTCGCGGTCGGCATGGGCGCCATCGCCGACTCGATCTTCTCGACGATGACGATGCTGATCGCCATCCCGACCGGGGTGAAGATCTTCAACTGGATCGCCACGATGTGGGCGGGCGAGATCCGGTTCACCGTGCCGATGAAGTTCGCGATCGCGCTCATCGCGATGTTCACCATCGGCGGCATCTCGGGCGTCATGCACTCCTCCGCCCCGGCCGACCTGCAGCAGACCGACACGTACTTCGTGGTGGCGCACTTCCACTACGTGCTGTTCGGCGGCTCGATCATGGGCATCTTCGCGGGGATCTACCACTACTACCCGAAGATGACCGGCCGCTTCATGCATGAGGGGCTCGGCAACGTGCACTTCTGGCTGAACCTCATCGGCATGAACCTCACGTTCTTCCCGATGCACTTCAGCGGCCTGCTCGGCATGCCGCGGCGCGTCTACCAGTACGACGCCGGTCAGGGCTGGGACACGTTCAACCTCATGTCGACCTACGGCACGTACCTGCTCGTGGTCGCCACCGCGGTCTTCGCCTGGAACTTCATCCGCAGCCGCTCGACCGGCGCCGTCGCCGGCAATGACCCGTGGGGCGCGGCCACCCTCGAGTGGTCCATCCCCTCGCCGCCGCCCGAGTACAACTTCGCGCAGATCCCCGAGGTCACCTCGCGTTACCCGCTCTGGGACCTCAAGGACCCCGCGAAGACGGCCGGCATCGAGCACTCGCACGCCGATGCGATGACCATCACCGACGCCCACGCGGTGCCGGTGCACGAGGAGACCGAGCGCCACACCGCCAGGGAGCTCGGCATCCCGATGCCGTTCCCGACGGCGAAGCCGCTCTTCACCGCCGTCGGCATGGTCGTGATGTTCAGCGGCCTGACCTTCCTCCGCTACGACATGTTCGCGGTCGCGATGACCGTCACCATCGGCGGCGCCGCGATGCTCATCGGCGGCCTCTACGCCTGGCTCACCGCCCCCCTCGAGTGACCCGGAGACCCACACCGTGACCGCCCAGACCGCCGCCGCGCACGCCCAGGGACATGCCCACGGGCACGATGCGCATGACGCCCACGAGCATCACCACTACACGACGACCGGCCTCGACAACCGGAAGGTCGCCGTGTGGACCTTCATCGGGTCCGAGTGCATGCTCTTCGCCTCGCTGATCTCCACCTACCTCATCTACAAGGGGAAGTCGGTCATCGGCCCCTTCCCCCACACCGAGTGGACCGACCCCGCGGGCAAGGTCTACAAGGCAATCCTCGACATCCCCGTCACGTCGGCCTCGACGTTCGTGCTGCTGATGTCGTCGTTCGCCATGGTGCTCGCACTGCAGGCCGTCCAGCTCAAGGGCAAGCCGCTCGCGCCGACCGCCGGCTGGTGGGAACGCCTCCAGCGCTCCTCGCAGTTCTGGCTCCTGGCGACCGCGCTCCTCGGCACCGTCTTCCTCGGGTTCCAGTCGTACGAGTTCACCTCGTTCGTCCACGAGGGGCTCACGATCAAGACGAACCTCTTCGGCTCGACCTTCTTCACCCTCACCGGCTTCCACGGCGCCCACGTCACGGTCGGCGTCCTCTGGCTGATGTCGCTCCTCTGGATCGACCGCAGCCGCGGCCTCGCCGGCAAGAACGACGAGCTGCTCGTCGACATCTGTGCCCTCTACTGGCACTTCGTCGACGTGGTCTGGATCGCGATCTTCACGCTCATCTACCTCATCAAGTGACGCGAGGCCCCGACGCCATGTCCCACGACAGCCACGCCGGCGCCCACGCGGCGCACGCCGAGCACCACCACCCGACCGGGAACCAGTACGCGGTGATCGCCCTCATCCTCACGGTCATCACCGTCGTCGAGGTCTGGGCCTACTACATCCCCGCGCTCGTCGCCTCGCCGATGTTCAACCCCGCCCTCATCGTCATGTCGGCGGCGAAGTTCGCGATCGTCGTGCTCTTCTACATGCACCTGAAGTTCGACAGCCGGCTCTTCCGCGTGATCTTCACCGGCTCGCTCATCGTGGCGATGTGCACGATCGTCGCGCTGCTCTTCCTCTTCCACAAGCTGTCGCTCTAGCGACCGGCCGGCGCTCCCCCCCGGGGCCGGCGCAGGACGACGCGGGAGGGGCCTCGGCCCCTCCCGCGTCGCGTTCCGGCCCTCGCCGCCGACGGGCGCGCCGCCGCAGTGCCCCCACCCCCCGCGACCCGTCATCTTTCGCGTGATGCGGCCCGTCCTCTTCCTCCATCCGCGCGTGGACCTCGCCCAGGGCGGGTTCACGGTGCACTGGAGCACGGTCGTCGGATTGCTCGCGCTCTACGCGATCTACGAGTGGCGCGCCGCCGTCCACCGCGCGGAGGGCCTGGCGCCGACCGCCATCCAGCGCGCCTGCACCGTCACCGGCCTCGCGGCGATGTTCCTCACGCTCAACGGGCCGGTGCACGACGTGAGCGACTACTACCTCTTCACCGGCCACATGGTGCAGCACCTCGTGCTCACCTTCGTGACCCCGCCGCTGCTGCTCCTCGGCACCCCGGGATGGATGCTGCGGCCGGCGCTCCGGCAGCGCCACGTCGCCACCGCCGCCCGCTGGGTCACGCGGCCGCGGCACGCGTTCGCGGTCTTCAACCTCACGCTCGCGACCTGGCACCTCCCGCCGCTCTACAACTCGGCGATGTACCACCACGAGGTCCACATCGCGCAGCACCTGATGTTCCTCGTCACCGCCGTCATCGCCTGGTGGCCGCTCACGGG